>NZ_JBEAII010000003.1:0-245331 GCF_040064515.1 Klebsiella sp. CN_Kp104
TAAGCGACAGCGCCACCGGGGATTTTGAAGCCACCAGCACCGGTGTCAGCGATACGCCACCCGCCTTCCCGGATTGCGCTGCGCTAATCCGGGCTACCAAATCGCACAGCGCTGTAGCCCCGGTAAGCGACAGCGCCACCGGGGATTTTGAAGCCACCAGCACCGGTGTCAGCGATACCCCCCCCGGCCTCCCGGATTGCGCTGCGCTCATCCGGGCTACCAAATCGCACAACTCTGTAGCCCCGGTAAGCGGCAGCGCCACCGGGGTTTTCTCATCCCGTCCGCACTCACTGCGCTTCTCCTATACTTGCAGTTTAAGCGGGGACAGGAGAAAGACGATGACGCTACCCGATTTTCACGTTTCAGCGCCTTTTACGCTTGGTATTGAGCTGGAGTTACAGGTCGTCAACCCGCCGGGATACGACCTCAGCCAGGATGCCTCCACGCTGATTGCCGATATCCAACGCGAACTGACGGCGGGAGAGGCCAAACACGACATCACCGAAAGCATGCTGGAGATAGCCACCGGCATCTGTCGCGATATCAGCCACGCCACCGCACAGCTAGGCGCCATCCATCAGGCGGTACAGCGCGCCGCTCTCCATCACCACCTACAAATCTGCGGCGGCGGTTCGCATCCTTTCCACGCCTGGCAGCGTCAACAAATCAGCGATAACCCGCGCTATGTGAAAACCGTCGAGCACTTCGGCTATCTGGCAAAGCAGGCGACGGTGTTTGGCCAGCATGTCCACGTCGGCTGTCAGAACGGCGACGACGCCATCTATTTGCTGCACGGGCTGTCACGCTTTGTACCGCACTTTATTGCCCTCAACGCCACCTCGCCGTGGTTCGACAGCACCGACAGCCGCTTCGCCTGTTCGCGTCTGAATCGTTTCTCTTCCTATCCCGATAACGGGCCGATGCCGTGGGTTGAGAACTGGCAGGCCTTTCAGCGTTTATTCCGCCGCCTGAGCTACACCAGCATGATCGACAGCATGAAGGATCTGCACTGGGATATTCGCCCGAGCCCGGTTTTCGGTACCGTCGAGGTGCGGGTGATGGATACGCCGCTGACGATAGGCCAGGCGGTGAATATCGCCGGATTTATCCAGACGCTGGCCTGTTGGCTGTTAAGCGAACGGCCGTTTAAACATCAGCCGGAGGATTACCTCCTCTACCCTTTCAACCGCTATCAGGCCTGTCGTTACGGCCTCGACGGGGTGATAACCGATGTCTGGTCCGGAGAACAACAAAGCATCCGCGCGAACATTCTACAGTTAGCCGACAGACTGGCGCCCTTTGCCCATAAGGTGCAAGCCAGCGCGGCGCTGGAATCGGTTGTGCGCCAGGCCAGGTCCACCCTCAGCGAAGCGCAGCAGATGCGCGAATTCATCGCCAACGGCGGTTCGCTGATCGGCCTGGTACAAAAGCATTGCGAGATTTGGGCGGCATAAGGAAGCGAAACGGGTATACTCGGCGCAGGATATTCAAAAGGATTGTTCATGTTATTACGCCGCCTGCTCCCTCTTGCGCTTCTTCCTTTCACCGCCTTTACCCATGCTGCCTGTACGCTCACTGACCCAACGCTGACCTTGCAAAGCTATACGGTTAATCCGCAGCAAGAGCGCATCGTGATGTACTGGCAAAAGCAAAATGGCAAAGCCTGGGGATCGCTACGCTCGCTGCTTGCGGATATCAATAAAGACGACCGCGTCCAGATGGCGATGAACGGCGGGATATACGATAAGGCCTACGAACCGCTGGGCTTGTATATCGAAAATGGCGAGCAGATAAAGCCCCTCAACCGCGCCTCCGGCGGCGGCAACTTTTTCATTCGCCCCGGCGGCGTATTCTGGCTGAAGGGCCAGCGGGCGGGAATAACGCCTATCAATAAATTTAAGCCATCGCCTGAGATAACCTACGCCGTGCAGTCCGGGCCAATGCTGATTGAAAACGGCGCCATCAACTGGCGACTGAAGCCCTCCGCCAGCTCACGCAAACTGCGCAACGGCGTCGGCATTGATAAGCAGGGACGGGTGGTATTTATGCTTAGCGAGCGCGAAACCAATTTCTACGATTTCGCCTGTTACGCACAGTCCAAACTCCACGTGCGCCAGATGCTCTACCTCGACGGCACTATCTCAAAAATGTATCAAAAGGGCGGCAGCATACCGTGGCAATACCATCCGTTCGTCACCATGATCGCGGTGGAAACCCAAAAACCTGGCTAAACGAAAATGGCGCCCGCTCTATCCTGAAGGGGCGCCATTCGGTATCAGGTAGGTTTACGCAAACGGCGGGTTAGCCGCTTCTCGACTTCGACCACCAGGAACATGGCCACGCCAATCGCCAGGGTCACGAACCAGTAGCGCAGCGGTAGTGCTTCGGTGCCGAACATGTTCTGCATCAGCGGCAAATAGATGATGACCAGCTGCATCAGCAACAAGACGCCGGTCACCAGCCAGATGCCTTTGTTGCGCAGCAATCCTTTGTTCAGGGAGAAGCTGTCGCTGCTGCGGCAGTTGATCATATAGACCCACTGGGCGGTCACCAGCATCTGCAGTAGTACGGTGCGGATGAACTCAGCGCTGTGGCCGCGCGGCGCCAGCCAGGCTTCGAGAACAAAAGCGGCGACGGCAATCATCGAACCGACAAAAGCGACGCGCCAGACGGCGAACCCATCCATTACGTGCTGGCCGGTCTTACGCGGTGGACGGTTCATCACGTTGCGCTCGGCGGCTTCAAAGGCCAGGCCGAAGGAGAGCGTGGCCGAGGTCGCCATGTTCATCCACAAAATCAGCACCGGCGTCAGCGGAATAATATTGCCCGCCAGCAGCGCAATGATGATCAACAGTCCCTGCGCGAGGTTGGTCGGCATGATGAACAGGATAGTCTTTTTCAGATTATCGTAGACGCGACGCCCCTCCTTCACCGAGCTGGCGATGGTGGCGAAGTTGTCGTCGGTGAGCACCATATCGGCGGCCTCTTTGGTCACCTCGGTCCCTTTAATGCCCATGGCGATGCCCACATCGGCCTGACGCAGCGCCGGGGCGTCGTTAACGCCGTCCCCGGTCATCCCGACCACTTCGCCGCTATCCTGCAGCGCCTTGACCAGACGCAGTTTATGCTCCGGACTGGTACGGGCGAAAATATCAAACTCCACCGCCGCCTTCGCCAGCTCGGCATCATCCATATGCTCAAGCTGATAGCCGGTCATCGCCTGGCGGCTGTTGGCGATCCCCAGCATCTGACCGATGCTCATCGCCGTCTGCGGGTGGTCGCCGGTGATCATCTTCACGCGGATCCCGGCGGTCTGGCAGGCGTGGATCGCGTCAATCGCCTCCGGACGCGGCGGATCCATCATTCCGGCGATGCCGAGGAACACCAGCCCTTCCCTCAGATCATCGTGGGTCAATGTGGCGCTGCCGACGGCTGCCTGTTTGCAGGCGGCGGCAACCATCCGTAAACCCTGGCGGGCGAAGCGCGCCATTTCGTCTTCCCAGTACTGACGGTCAAACGGCCTTGGCCCCTGCTTGCTCATCTGCTGGCCACACAGGGCGAAGATGACATCCGGCGCGCCGGTAATCAGCACCCGCTCCTCATCGCCGATCTGCTGATGGGTGGCCATATATTTGTACTGCGAGTCGAAGGGTATTTTCGCCACCAACCGGGTGGCGACCGGCGCTAACTGGGCTTTCGCCGCCAGCACCTTCAGCGCCCCTTCGGTCGGGCCGCCGGTGATCCCCCACAGGCCACGCTCGTCCTGAACGATCTGGCTGTCGTTACACAGATCGATGGTGCGCAGGTAGGTTTCCAAAACGCTGCCCGGCTGGACCACCACCGGCTCGTCGCTGCCCTCCTGGAAAATGCGCCCCTGCGGCTCATAGCTGTCGCCTTCAACGCGGTAGCAGCAGTCGGCGGTGATGACTGCTTTCACCGTCATTTCGTTCATGGTCAGAGTGCCGGTCTTGTCCGAACACACCACGGTCATCGCGCCAAGCGTTTCAACCGTCGGCAGCTTGCGGATAATTGCCCGCTTGCGCGCCATCGCCTGTACGCCGAGCGACAGGATAATCGAGATAATCGCCGGCAGGCCTTCCGGCACCGCCGCCACCGCGAGGCTAATCAGCGACAGCAGCAGCTCGCCCAGCGGGATATCGCGCAGCGCGAGGCTGAAGAAGAACAGCGCCACCATCATTGCGAGGATGATGACAAAAATCGCTTTCCCCAGCTTATCCATCTGCACCAGCAGCGGAGTACGGTGCTTTTCAATAGCCGCCATCATCTGATTGATGTGGCCTAGCTCGGTCTCTTGACCGGTAGCGGTGACCACACCGACGCCGCTGCCGGCGCTGATAGTGGTGCCGGAGAAGACCATATTGGTGCGGTCACCCAGCGGTAGCTCGCCCTGCAACGCCACAGTGGTTTTATCCACCACCGTTGATTCGCCAGTGAGAATCGCCTCTTCGACCCGTAGATTGTGGCTTTCAATCAGGCGCATATCCGCCGGGACGCGATCGCCAGCGCGCAAAATAACAATATCGCCCGGCACCAGGTCACGGGTGGGGATGGTTTCATGCTTGCCGTTTCGCTGTACGCGGGCATCGCTGGAGAGCATGTTGCGGATCCCCTGCAGCGATTTTTCGGCATTGCTCTCCTGAATATGACCGATCAACGCATTAATGACGGTAACGCCGAGAATAACCAGGGTATCGACCCAGTGGCCCATCACCGCGGTGAGCGCGGCAGCGGCCAGCAGGACGTAAATCAGGACATCGTTGAAGTGGGCAAGAAAACGCAGCCAGGCCGGTTTGCCTTTCTTTTCCGGCAGCGCGTTAGGGCCGTATGATTTCAGGCGCCCGACGGCTTCAGCGGTGCTGAGACCGTCGGCATGGCTCTTTTTTTGCGCCAGTACCGCTTCGACTGTTTGCTGATAAGCCTGCTGTGGCGCGCTGTCGCCCGAAGGCGTGATGTTGTGGGGGTTAATCATCCGGGTCAAAATTAAGTTTCCTTTTAAATTCCGTCATTCGGAAAGCCTGAAATCATTTCTGGCCAATGAATTAATGCGTTTTGCGAGCAAGATTAAATTATCCAGCCAGAATATTTATTTACTCGCAAATTAAAAAATACATGGTAAGTTGGTTCTGAAAAACAAATATTACAGGGTATTCCTAAACCATTTATAAACGAGGTGAAACATGTTTGGAATCTACCGCGGACGCCGTCTGGTGCTGTATGTCGCACTGGCAATTATTATCGCCACAATAGTGGGATATAGTACCTATACTTTTGTAAAAATGCTGGGATAATAAATGACGTTAATTTACATCACGGTGCAATTAACTTAATCACAAATATTAATCAATAAATTAACAGAGGGGTTTTAATTAATAGTATTAGAAATAATATGAATGACGTAAATTAATAAGCGGATAAAGCATATTGCGTTAACGGACTTTTTACCAGACAATATGTTTTTTAACTGACGATTAACATTATAATGAAACACCCGCTGGAAACGCTGTTATCCGCCGCCGGCATTTTGCTGTTAGCCCTGATCTCATGCTTATTGCTGCCGGCGCCCTCGCTCGGCCTGACGCTGGCGCAAAAACTGGTCACATCCTTCCACCTGATGGATCTCAACCAGCTCTATACCCTGATCTTCTGCCTGTGGTTCTTAGCGCTGGGGGTAGTTGAGTATCTGGTATTGCGCTGGATATGGCGCCGCTGGTTCTCGCTGGCAGATTAAGCCGTACGAGAGCAAAAAAAGCCCGCCGATAGAGGCGGACTGGTATGCAGCCGGCGCTCAGTGCGCACGGCTGTGGTTCTCTTTGCGATACGCGCCCGGCGGCTGATTGAAGGTACGGGTAAAAATACGGGTAAAGGTCTGCTGCGAATCAAAGCCGTATTTCAGGCAGATATCATAAACCCGCTGATCGGTATCGCGCAGGTCGCGCGCTGCCAGCAGCAGTTTACGCTCGCGAATGTAGCGCCCGAGACTTTCCCCTTTGTACTGCAAAAACAGCCGTTGCAGATGCCATTTCGAGTATCCGGCATGGCGCGCAATATCATCAATTCGCAGTGGCTGATGTAGATTGTCATCAATCCATTCCACGATAGTGTCAATCACCTGAGCGGATATATTCATATCTCTTCTCTCCTTCTGAACCACTCTGGCGGTTAGCGCCACCAGGCGTTAAATGATTGTGTCTTATCAGCGACCCACACCGGTTCGCCCAGCATTGGCGTGACTAAACGCCACTCACGTCCTTCGCTGGCTGCCGCCAGCCGCTGGTACGGATCGTCCCAGCTGTGTTTTGCCAGCACAAAGCGTCCGGCATGCCCCGGTAATACCGACCGGGCGCGTAAATCATCGGCGGCCTGCGCCGTTTCTTCCGGCATCATGTGGATGTACTTCCAGTCCTGGTCATATTGACCGTTTTCCATGATTGCCAGATCGATAGGGCCAAACTGTTCGCCAATGGCCTTAAAATGCGGGCCATAGCCGCTATCGCCGCTGTAATAAATCTTTTCCTGCGGAGTGACGAACAGGAAGCTGGCCCACAAGGTCTGGTTGCGTTTCAGCCCGCGGCCGGAGAAATGGCGAGCTGGCAGCGCATGCACGGTGAGTTCATCGCTGATTTTTATCGTCTGGTTCCAGTCCACTTCATCAATAATCGCCGCATCCATTCCCCAGTAGCGCAGATGCGAGCCGACGCCGAGCGGCGTCACCACGCGTTTAACTTTCGGCATCAGCGCCTTAATGGTGGCGTAGTCGAGATGGTCGTAGTGATCGTGGGAGATAATCAGCAGATCGATCTCCGGCATCCGCTGCGCGTTCCACGGGTAGTCGCCGGGGAAGGCCTTATTGATGAAAGAGAACGGCGCGGCGTAATCGCTAAATACTGGATCGATCAGGATGCGTTTACCCGCCAGCTGCAGATACCACGATGAGTGACCGAGCCAGACCATCACGTCTTCGCCAGAAGGTAGACCGGCAAGATCGGTATTCACCAGCGGCAACGCCTGCTGCGGGCGCGCGTTTTCTCGCTCCGTGACCAGGAAATCCCACCACGCGGCCAGCATGTTTTTCTGGCCGGTGAATCCCGGCGTCGGCAGTTGGTTATGGAACTGGCCGTCACGGTAGTTCGGCGACTGTTCGACAAGACTGAGCTGCGCACCCTGCGGCGCTTTGCCAAAACCGGCATTAAGAACAAACGGCAATGTCGTTGCTGCTGCTAATAACATAATGGCGACCACGCTAAAGGTGACACGGTTCATATCCTGACCAGACAAAAGCCCCATCCAGGGGACTTTATGATATAACTTGATTATGAGTGAGTAAGCACTCATTATTAGGAAGGAGTAGAAAATCGTCAAGACTATTTTTAATTTTTGACATCTGGCGTTGCAGTTGTGCGGTCCGCCGTGATTAGATCGAGGTTTAACTTTCAGCGAGGTAAAATGTAGTGGCTCGTCCTAAGAGTGAAGATAAAAAACAAGCGTTACTGGAAGCCGCCACGGCCGCTTTCGCCCAGTCCGGCATTGCCGCTTCAACATCGGCGATAGCCCGCAGCGCGGGGGTTGCCGAGGGAACGCTGTTTCGCTATTTCGCCACTAAAGATGAGTTGCTCAACGAGTTATACCTCGCCATTAAGATGCGCTTAGTACAGACAATGATCGCCGGGCTCAATCCTGACGAAAAACGCCCGAAAGAAAACGCGCGGAATATCTGGAACAGCTATATCGACTGGGGGATGCGTAACCCTATGGAATACCGCGCCATTCGCCGTATGGCGCTGAGCGAACGCATCACCGATGAAACGCGCATCCAGGTCAAAGAGAGTTTTCCCGAGCTGAACGAGATGTGCCAGCTGTCGGTGAAAGCGGTTTTCCTTAGCGACGCCTATCGCGCTTTCGGCGATGCCCTGTTCCTGTCGCTGGCCGAAACCACCATCGAGTTCGCCAGCCACGATCCGCAGCGCGCTCGCGAGATCATTGCCCTCGGTTTTGAGGCCATGTGGAATGCGCTACATGAGAATGAGTCGTAATGGATAACGAAGCGCTACACCATCACGCGCAGCGTATCGCGCTAACCTACCCTTTCACCGAACACTGCTGGCCGTTTGGCCCGGAGTATGACGTGTTTAAAGTCGGCGGGCGTATTTTCATGTTGACCATGACCCTTCGCGGGCGTGCCATAGTCAACCTGAAGGCCGATCCGCAAAAATCGCTGCTGAATCAGCAAATCTACCGCAGTATCGAGCCGGGTTATCACATGAACAAAAAGCACTGGATCACCGTGGTGCCGGGCGAAGATATCAGCGAGGATTTACTTGCCGAGCTTATTGACGACTCGTGGAATCTGGTGGTGGATAAGCTGGCGAAAAAAGACCAGCGCCGGCTGCGTCCCGGCTGATTTTCAAATAAATGCGATAAGTGTTATCGCATTTTTCACTCTTATCATTTCCCGCGCATCGCTGTACTCTTCCTCCCACGAAATGTGCCCGTAAGGGGCTGAAAATTGTGAGGAAGAGTCATGGATATTATCTCAGTTGCCTTAAAACGTTACTCCACTAAGGCTTTCGATCCGGCAAAAAAACTGACGTCTGAACAGGCGGAAAACCTGAAAACGCTGCTGCAATATAGCCCGTCGAGCACCAACTCTCAGCCATGGCACTTTATCGTCGCCAGCAGCGATGAAGGTAAAGCTCGCGTCGCGAAAGCAGCCAGCGGCACCTATGTGTTTAACGAACGTAAAATCCTCGACGCTTCCCACGTTGTCGTGTTCTGTGCGAAAACCGCAATGGACGATGCGTGGCTGGAAAAAGTCGTTGATCAGGAAGATGCCGATGGCCGTTTTGCCACTCCGGAAGCCAAAGCCGGTAACCACAAAGGCCGCACCTTCTTTGCCGATATGCACCGCAAAGAGCTGAAGGATGACGATCAGTGGATGGCGAAGCAGGTTTATCTTAACGTGGGCAACTTCCTGCTCGGCGTGGCGGCAATGGGTCTGGATGCGGTGCCGATCGAAGGCGTCGATTTCGCTATCCTCGACGAAGAATTTGGCCTGAAAGCGCAAGGTTATACCAGCGTGGTCGTGGTGCCGGTCGGTCATCACAGCGTGGAAGACTTCAACGCCGCGCTGCCGAAATCCCGCCTGCCGCAGTCCACCACCATCACCGAGATCTAATCTCCGCGCGCTGCCCTCCCCGGATGGCGGCGCTTTGCGCCTTATCCGGGCTACCTCCGTTACAACCGCATCAATGCTGACTGAAACTGCTGGTGTTGGTGGCCTCAAAATCGCTGAGACGTTCCCGGAAGGCCGGGGCAGCCCGCATGGATGCGGGCTGAGGGCCGTGATTTGCAAGGACGCTGCCTCGGCCCGACCCGAAGCCTGCAGGGATAAGTCGAAGGTACCACGAAGTGGCGATTTTGGCGGCCAGAGCCCGGGAGTACAGAGGGCGGTAGCGACTGGCCGCCCTCTGTGCGCTCCCTGCACCATGAGAGACATAACGCAGAAGAATTATCGGGAGCGCAATGTGCTCGGAAACAGCGCAGAACAACCGTTTTTCCAGGAGCGAAGCAATCGAAAACCGATAACAAGGGCTACGGTCCAGTACTCGGTTGGTAGCCCTGGTAAGCGTTAGCGCCACCGGGGAGGGTTACTTTTTCTCCCCCTCGCCGGCGTGCCAGATCCGCTCGGCGTAACGGCCAATCATCGCCAGCGATACCGCCAGGATCAGGAAAAACACCACCTTGTGCAGGCTGTACCAGAAGAATTCGAAGAAGCGGGTGTAGAGGTTGATGGCAAGAAACGTCAGGCCAAATCCACGCAGCATGCCATCGTCGGTTTTCAGGCTGATATAAATACAGATCGCCGCCGCCAGCGCAAACAGCAGCCCCCACGGCAGCAGTTGCGCCTGGCTCACCCCATACCAGCTATCGGAATCGTAGTTGCCGAAAATCGACAGGATCCACAGCGCGACAAACAGCCAGGTCAGCCCCATCGCCTTACTAACGGTAAACAACTGCCGCTGGCGTAATACATTTTGCATCAAGTAGCACAGCGCCAGCAGCACGCCGCCGAACAGCACGAAACGAATCGGGAAGCTCATCCCCAGCCAGTAGGCGCCCCAACCTGATATATAGCCGGTTTCCGCGCCAAACCAGTTACCTAACGCCAGCAGGAAGAACAGCCACACCAGCCCGGAGCGAGCGAAAAACCCTATCAGGCCGTAAATGGCGCAGCCGAGCAGTATTAGCGGCGCCACATAGCCGCTGCCGTCGTCCAGCCGATCGCCTAGCTGCCACAAGGCAATGGCGGTACAGACGACGCCGAGGAACAAAATCGCCTCGGTGCTGTAGTGCCACTGGGATTCGCGCCGCTGGCGGCGGAACCCCCAATAGTAAAATGCGATGGCCAGCAGCGTCGGCAGAATAATCCGCGCCACGGCGGAATCGCTGAACAGATTGATAATAGCCGCAATCAATTCAGCGTCGGCGAACAGACTCCCCAGCGCAATCAAGACGCAGGCTATCGCGGTCCAGAAGGCATAGCGGCTCAGGCGCTGCCAGTCGAAAGTACGGACAGATAGCGACGCTGACAGCCGTTGGCCGTCGCTGCTGTTCAGGACCCCCTCCTGCTGCCATTGCTCAATAGCGCGTTGAAGAATCCGCTGCTGCTTGCGGGTGACGTTCATAAGCGTTCCTTGTCCATTGCGGGCTTAGCCCTGTTGATCCAGCCAGGCCAGCGCCTGTTCTCCGGTTTCATCCAGCGGTAAATAGACCAGCAGACGCGAACCGTTGCGCGGCGCGGAATACCAGTACATTTGCTGCAGGCTAAAGCGCCCGAGCTGCGGATGGTTAAAATTTTTCACCTGGTTTTCGACGCCGCGCACCTCATAGCGCTGGTGCCATAGCGCTTCGAACTCCGCTGAAGCGGCGAAAAAGCGCGCCAGCTTATCTTCCCACTCTGGAGAACCGCGATGCTCAGCCATCGCCGCGCGAAAATAGGAAACAAAAGTCGGCAACACGTCACGATTTTCAATGCGGCTACGCCAGGCTTCGCAGGTGAGATAGAGATAGATGCAATTGCGGTCTTCTTCGGCAATCGTCGCGAAATCAACGCCCATCAGGCGGCAAAAGCTGTCATTCCAGGCGACGATATCAAAGTTCGGTTTCTGAATGCTGGCGGGCTGCGGCATCAGGCTATCAAGCATGCGTCGGGTTCCGGGACTGATCCCCTCGCAAACCGTGGCCTGCGTATTCTCCGGCGGCGTTAAGCCGGCCAGTACGAACAGATGGCGGGTTTCCAGCGGGCTGCACTGCAGCGCGCTGGCCACGCCGCTTAATACCGCCGCCGACGGATTCACCTCCCGCCCCTGCTCAAGCCAGGTGTACCAGGTCACGCCGACGTCCGCCAGCATCGCCACCTCTTCCCGGCGCAGCCCCGGCGTCCGCCGCCGCCCGACGCGCGGCAGGCCGAGTCGCTGCGGGTCAAGGCTTTCGCGGCGGGCGCGCAGAAATGCTCCCAGCTGTTTACGGCTATCATCGGGCGCGAGATTCAGCGCCTCACGTTGCAGCATTAGCGTCATTGTTCCTCCAGCATGGTAGTACCAATACCAGTATAGACAGGAACTGGTACCCGTTTAATTAATCGGAGATGCTACGGCCATCCGCTGAATGACGCAATGGAGAGATCCGATGAATTCGTCTGCTGTTTCACCCGGCCGCGCCGGATTACTGCTGTTACTGACCGGCCAGATGCTGCCGTTAATTGATACCTCGATAACCAACGTGGCGCTGGACTCGATCACCCACTCCCTCGACGCCAGCGCCACCCAACTGGAGCTTATCGTCGCGCTGTACGGCGTGGCCTTTGCCGTCTGCCTGGCGATGGGCAGCAAACTGGGCGATAACTATGGACGCCGCCGCCTGTTTCTGTGGGGGGTGGCGGTATTCGGCATCGCCTCGCTGCTATGTGGGATGGCTAACTCCATTAACGCCCTACTCGCCGCACGAACGCTGCAAGGTGCCGGCGCGGCGCTGATCGTGCCGCAAATCCTCGCCACCCTGCACGTCACCCTGAAAGGCACCGCTCACGCCCGGGCGATCAGCCTGTACGGCGGTATCGGCGGCATCGCGTTTATCGTCGGCCAGATGGGCGGCGGCTGGCTGGTCTCCGCCGATATCGCCGGGCTCGGCTGGCGCAACGCCTTCTTTATCAACGTGCCAATCTGCCTGCTGGTGTTGGCCTTTAGCCGCCGCTATGTGCCGGAAACCCGCCGCGAAATCCATTCCAGTATCGACTGGCAGGGAACTTTCAGCCTGGCGTTAATCCTCTGCTGCCTGCTGTTTCCGATGGCGCTGGGGCCGGAACTGCACTGGCCATGGGAGCTACAGCTGCTTTTGCTGGCCGTACTCCCCCTGCTCGGCTGGATGCGCCTGAGCGCGCTGCGTAAGCAGCAGCGCGGCGAGCAATCGCTGTTACCGCCACGGCTGTTGAAACTCACCAGCATCCGTTTTGGTATGGCTATCGCACTGCTGTTCTTCAGCGCCTGGTCCGGCTTTATGTTTTGTATGGCGCTGACCATGCAGGCCGGGCTTGGGATGGCGCCGTGGCAGTCCGGCAACAGTTTTATCGCTCTCGGGGTGGCCTATTTTATCTCCGCGCTGTACGCGCCAAAGCTTATCGCTCGCTACAGCATGGGACGGATTTTGCTGATCGGTCTGGCGGTGCAGATTAGCGGCCTGCTGCTGCTAAGCCTCACCTTTTATCAACTTGGCCTGCGGACCACGACGCTGGCGCTGGTGCCCTCCACCGCGCTGATCGGCTATGGTCAGGCGTTAATCGTCAACAGTTTCTATCGTATCGGGATGCGGGACATTCGCGCCTGCGATGCCGGAGCCGGTAGCGCCATCCTCAGCACCTTGCAGCAGGCGACGCTGGGGCTGGGGCCGGCCATTCTCGGCTCACTGTTCTTAACCCTGGCCAAGCGCGGCGGCGGTGACTATACGCAGGCGCTGATCGTCTTCCTGCTGGTCGAGGTGGCGATGATGCTGCTGCTGGGCGCTATTGCCCTTTGGCTGCGCCATCACCTGAACCTGCAGCCGGCGGCGACGGCGTCCTGATTCACAACTGTGTAACCTCTGATTTGCATAATAGTCATCCAGCGGTCATCATAACCGCTGGATGTACAGGAGACGTTATGCAGGAATTAATATCGCAAATCGCCGCATTAGGCATCAAAATCACCCCTACCACCTCGCTCATCATTACTTTTGGCATTATTTTTCTGACGGCGATTGTCGTTCATCTCATTCTGCACAAAGTGGTTCTACGCACCTTTGAAAAGCGGGCGCAGGCCAGCAGCCATTTATGGCTGCAGATCATTACGCAAAATAAACTCTTCCACCGCCTGGCGTTCACCCTGCAGGGGATTATCGTCAACGTTCAGGCCGTGCTCTGGCTGCAGAAAGGCAGCGAAGCGGCGGAAATCTTATCTACCTGCGCGCAATTGTGGGTCATGGTTTACGCCATGCTCTCTTTCTTCTCGCTGCTGGACGTGATTTTCAACCTGGCGCAAAAATTCCCCACCGCCTCGCAGCTGCCGCTTAAAGGTATCTTCCAGGGGATTAAGCTGGTCACGGCGATTATTATCGGCATTCTGATCATATCGCTGCTGATTGGACAATCGCCGGCGATTCTGATTAGCGGTCTTGGCGCGATGGCCGCCGTGCTGATGTTAGTGTTTAAAGACCCGATTCTTGGCCTGGTGGCCGGGATCCAGCTTTCCGCCAACGACATGCTCAAACTCGGCGACTGGCTGGAGATGCCAAAATACGGCGCCGATGGCGCGGTTATTGATATCGGCCTGACGACGGTAAAAGTGCGCAACTGGGATAACACTATCACCACCATCCCCACCTGGTCGCTGGTCTCGGATTCGTTTAAAAACTGGAGCGGGATGTCGGCCTCCGGCGGTCGTCGTATTAAGCGCAGCCTGAACATCGATACCACCAGCATCCATTTTCTTGACGAGCAGGAGCAGCAGCGGCTGATTCAGGCCAAATTGCTGAAGCCCTATATGGACTCGCGCCATCAGGAAATTAATGAGTGGAACCAACAGCACGCTAATGAACCCTCGGTGCTTAACCTGCGCAAAATGACCAATATCGGCACCTTCCGCGCCTATCTGCAGGAGTATCTGCGCAACCACCCTCGGCTACGTAAGGATATGACCATGATGGTGCGCCAGCTGGCGCCGGACGCTAACGGCCTGCCGATTGAGATCTACTGCTTCACCAATACCGTGGTGTGGGCGGAGTATGAAGGTATTCAGGCGGATATCTTCGACCATATCTTTGCGGTGGTTGACGAGTTCGGCCTGCGTATTCACCAGACGCCAACCGGCAACGACATTCGTTCACTGTCGGGCGCGCTGTCGTCATAGCATTTGTAATGTCGCCCCGCCACTCCGCGGGGCGATAAGCCTTACGCCGGGCGGCGCAGCAGTTTGAAAGCGGCAAACAGGAAGATAATCCACACCGGCAGCAGTATTGCCGACAGACGCATCCCGTCAATGGTGCACATCAGCACCAGAATCAAACCGAGAAAGGCGATACAGAAGTAGTTGCTGGCTGGCGCCAGTAACGCTTTGAACTTCGATTCACGCCCCTTACGACGCTGCGCGGCGCGAAACTTCAGGTGCGCCATACAGATCATGATCCAGTTCAGCAGCAACGTCGCCACCACCAGCGCCATCAGCAGCCCCAGCGCTTCATGCGGCAGCAGATAGTTGAGCACCACCACCAGCGAGGTAATAACGCCTGACAGCAGTAGCGAATTCACCGGCACGCCGCGTTTGCTGACGCGGGCGAGAAACTTCGGCGCATTGCCCTGTACCGACAGGCCGAACAGCATCCGGCTGTTGGAGTAGACGCCGCTGTTATAGACCGACAGCGATGCCACCAGAATGACGAAGTTCAGCGCGGAGGCCACCACGTTGCTGTCAAGATTATGGAAAATCATCACAAACGGGCTGCTATCGGATTTAATCTCTACCCACGGATAGAGCGCCAGCAGCACCACCAGCGAGCCGATATAAAACAGCAGGATACGGTAAACGACCTGGTTGACCGCTTTCGGAATGCTCTTTTCCGGGTCCTGCGCTTCCGCAGCGGTGATGCCGATAAGCTCCAGGCCGCCGAAGGAGAACATAATCACCGCAAGCGACAGCACCAGGCCATGCCAGCCAGTGGCGAGGAAACCGCCATGCTTCCACAGGTTATCAAAACCGGCTTTGCTGCCGCCGTGGCCGCCAAACAGCATCCACAGGCCAAAGGCGATCATGCCGATAATCGCCAGCACTTTTATCAGCGCGAACCAGAACTCCGCCTCGCCGTACAGGCGTACGTTGACCAGGTTGACGGCGTTAATAATGATGAAGAAAGCCGCCGCCCAAACCCAGGTGGGAACATCGGGGAGCCAGTACTGCATATAAATCCCGGCGGCAGTCAGTTCCGCCATTCCTACCAGCACGAACATCACCCAGTAGTTCCAGCCGGACAGGAAACCGGCGAACGGGCCCCAGTATTTATAGGCAAAGTGGGCAAAAGAACCGGATACCGGCTCTTCCACCACCATCTCGCCAAGCTGGCGCATAATCAGAAAAGCGACAATACCAGCCACCGCGTAGCCCAGTAATACCGCCGGGCCAGCCATTTGAATCGCGGGACCAATGCCAAGAAACAGGCCGGTCCCAATCGCGCCGCCAAGGGCGATAAGTTGAATATGTCGGTTCTGTAAACCGCGATGAAGCGTCGGGCCGCTCTCTTCTACGGCATCCGACGACGTTGACGCGTCTTTCACGTCGTTCCCCTGTGTGTTTTTGTGAAGGGGCACCTTTTATCACTTAGGGGGGATTGTCGCAAGTTGCACGGGGCACCGGGCCCCATGGCGGACTAAAAAACCACGATCAATGCAGCTTCAGGCGCGGGCGAATAATCCGGTTAATCCCGCCGGACAACATCATCAGGCCGGTTTTAAAATAACCGTGCAGCGTCACCTGGTGCATCCGATACAGCGAATCGTAAACCATCCGCGCAATACGGCCTTCGACCATCATCGGGCCGATCGGTAGATGCCCCATGATGCTGCCAAAGGTCGTGTAGCCGGAGAGCGAAACCAGCGAACCGCGATCGCGATAGGAGAACGATTTCAACTTATGCCCCTTCATCCGGGCGATAATATTGTCGGCAGTGAAGAGCGCCATTTGATGCGCCGCCTGGCCACGCGGTGGAATAAATCCACCTTCCGGACGCGGGCACGCAGCGCAGTCGCCGAAAGCAAAAATATCAGCGTCACGCGTGGTTTGCAGCGTCGGGGTCACCACCAGTTGATTAATACGGTTGGTCTCCAGCCCGGCAATATCCTTCATGAAGTCCGGCGCTTTTATCCCCGCCGCCCAGACGATTAAACTCGCCTCGATAAACTGGCCATCTTTGGTATGCAGGCCGCCTTCTTCAACGCCGGTGATCATGGTATTGGTCATCACATTCACGCCAAGTTGGGTCAGCTTTTCGTGCACAGCGCTGGAAATCCGTTTTGGCAGCGCAGGTAAAATACCGTCGCCGGCTTCTATCAGGCTGACATTTAACGCTTCGTTGGTCAGATCTTTATAACCGTAGCTACGCAGTTCTTTCACCGCATTATGTAATTCGGCAGATAATTCAACCCCGGTAGCGCCCCCGCCAACAATGGCAATATTGACCTTACCTGACGTCTGAGGGTCGGCAGAATAGCGCAGAAATTGGTTCAGCATTTGCTGATGAAATACTTTTGCCTGCTCAGAACTGTCGAGAAAAATACAGTGCTCTTTAACACCCGGCGTATTGAAATCATTGGAAGTACTGCCCAGCGCCATTACCAGAGTGTCCCAACATAATTTACGCTCCGGCACCAACACCTCGCCTTGTTCATCCCGCAGCGCGGCGATAGTAATCGTTTTATTCTGCCGATCGATATCCATTACCGAACCGTGCTGGAAGGAAAAGTGGTGTTTGCTGGCATGGGCAAGAAAGCTTAACGCATCCACGCCTTCATCCAGCGAACCGGTGGCGACTTCGTGCAGCAGCGGCTTCCACAGATGGCTCTGGCTGCGGTCGACAAGGGTGATATTCGCTTTCCCTCGGCGCCCTAATTTACGTCCCAGTTGGGTCGCTAGCTCCAGCCCACCGGCGCCGCCGCCGACAATAACGATCTCTTTTAATGGCGTAGTCAATGTGACCTCCAAAATAATTAATTAAATGTTAATTAAAAACACTCTAAATAATTTTTAGTTAACAATAATCCAAACAATAAAATGCCAGACATCCATTAGATGATGACGCGGTGCATATTGGTAATCGCAAATTTAATTGGCGGCAATTTTTAATCGGGATATTATTGTACAAGTTTCCGGGTAATTTTCCTGCACGTATATTCGAGGTAAACAAAAAGGCCACCAAATTATTATTTGGCGGCCTGGTGGTGGATTAGATAATAATAACCAGCAAGTCTTATGTTTCACTAATTAATGGTGATTAGCGGCATTCCGGTATTCCTGTGGTTTAATAACGCATCATCACCGATTTAAGTTCAGTATAATCATCAATAAACGCGCTACCAAACTCACGGCCAATACCCGATCCTTTCATGCCGCCGAACGGCACCGCCGGGTCGAGGAAGGTATGCATATTGACCCAGACAATCCCGGCGTCAATGGCCTGAGAATAGCGCAGCGCCTGGCGGATATTATCCGACCAGACGCTGGCCGCCAGTCCATACGGCGAAGCATTAATTCGGGCCAGCGCCTCTTCTTCACTGCGATAGCCAATAAAGCTGCATACCGGGCCGAAGGTCTCCTCGCGCATCAGGGTGCTCTCTTCGCTGCGCACCTTAACCGCCGTCGGCTGCAGGAAATAGCCCTCGCCGGGCAGCGCTTCGCCGCCGCAGACGATGGTATCCCCCTCTTCGCGTGCGGTCTGAATGAGCCGCAAGACCTTGTCATACTGCTGGCGGTTGGCCAGCGGCCCCATCAGCGTTTGTTCATCCAGCGGCGACCCCGGCGCGAAAGCGCTGAGCCTGTCTTTCAGCAGCGCCAGCACCGCATCCAGTTTGCCCTGCGGCAGATAAAAGCGCTCAGCGGCGGCGCAAATCTGCCCCTGGTTGAGGTAACCGGCTTCGATAATGCCGTTCACCATGGCCTCCGGCGTCAGGTCATCGAGAAACAGCGCGGCGTTTTTACCGCCCAGCTCCAGCGTAACCCGTTTACCTGACGCACTGGCCGACTGCTGGACTTTTTCCCCGGTCGCCACCGAGCCGGTGAAGCTCACCTTGGCGCAGGCCGGATGCGTGATAAGGCGTTGGGCAATTTCGCCGCCGGCGCCGTTGACCACGTTAATGACGCCATCCGGGATACCTACCGCTTTCGCTAGTTCCGCCACCCGCAGCAGCGTCAGCGGCGTATACTCGCTCGGCTTGAGGACGATAGTGCAGCCGCAGACCAGCGCCGCCGCCAGCTTCCAGATGGCAATCATAATCGAGAAGTTCCACGGTACGATGCCGACCACCACGCCCAACGGCTGGCGGCGGGTAAAGGCGGTATATTTCTCCCCGGCCATCGACGGCAGCGAGACATCCAGGGTTTCGCCGGTGATTTTCCCCGCCCAGCCGGCGAAGTAGCGCAAAAACGCCACCGACTGATCCAGCTCGAGCATTCGCGCCAGCATGATGGTTTTACCGGAGCAGAGACTTTCCAGCTGCGCCAGCTCTTCGCGATGCTCTGCCAGCGTGTCCGCCAGCTTTAGTAGCAGCGCGCCGCGCGCCAGCGTCGGCATCTCGCGCCACTGATTAAACGCCTGGCGGGCGCTTTCCATGGCACGGTCCGCCTGGCCGACATCCGCCGCCGTGATTTCGGCAATCGCCTCTCCGGTCGCCGGGTTTATCACCGCGAACGGCGCGCCGTGGCCCGCCTGTCGATGACCGGCAATAAACTGCCCGTGCGGCTGGCGTAAAAAGGCGGTCACTTCCGCCAGTAAGGTTATTTCGCTCATCGTCAGCACCCGTTTTTCAGCAAAGTTAGCCCATCACAGCACGGTTGCGCCGCGCCGCCCATCGTTCTAAAGAACGTCATTCTTCCGGACGATATTCAACGCCCGCGCGGCGTGCTGTGATGAGGACATTGAGCCAGGCAAGACGACAGGGTAACGCGATGAATATTAAAATCGATGCGCTGAACTACTACGGCGCGACGAAGAAATACCAGCTCCATTTTCCGGCGCTGCGGGAAGATATCGAAGCCGATGTGGTGATTATCGGCGGCGGCTTTTCCGGCATTAACACCGCGCTGGAACTGGCGGAACAGGGGATCACCAACGTGGTGGTGCTGGAAGCGCGCCATCTTGGCTATGGCGGCACCGGGCGCAACGGCGGCCAGGTGATGGCCGGGATCGGTCACGATATCGAAGCGGTGAAAAAACACGTCGGCAAAGAGGGGCTGGAAACGCTGTTTAAAATCGCCAATCTCGGCGCAGGCATCATTCGCGAACGCATCCGTAAATACAACATCGACGCCGATTTCGTCCCCGGCTACGGCTACCTGGCCTATAACCAGCGGCAGCTTAAAACGCTGCGCCAGTGGGAAAAGGAGTTTAAAGCCGCTACCCCGGATGAAGAGATTGAACTGTATACCGGGAAAGAGGTACAGCAGGTGGTCGGCTCCGAGGTCTACTGCGGCGCGCTGAAACATATGGGCGGCGGGCAGATCCATTCACTCAATATGCTGCTTGGTTCGGCACAGGCCGCGCATTCTCTGGGGGTGAAAATTTTCGAATCCTCACCGGTGGTGGAGGTGAATTACGGCAAACAGGTGCAGGTGCGCACCGCGATGGGCAGCGTTAAAGCCGCCAAACTGCTGTGGGCCTGCGACAGCTTCCTCAACAATATGGAGCCGGAGATCTACAACAAAACGCTGGTCACCTACTCTTATCAGGTATCGACCGAGCCGCTCTCCGATGAACTGATCGAGCGCATCAGCCCGCTGCGCGGCGCCTTCAGCGATATTCGCCCGGTGATTAACTACTATCGCGTCACTCGTGAAAACCGCCTGCTGTTTGGTAGCGCCACCCGCTTCCTGGAGTATACGCCGAACGATTTCGCCGCCTGGAATCGTACGCTGCTGGCGGAGGTCTTCCCGTACCTTAAAGATGTGAAGATCGATTTCGCCTGGGGCGGGCCGATGGCCTGCAGCGCCAACCTGTTCCCGCAGATTGGCACCTTACGCGACCATAACAACGTCTTTTATGTCCAGGGGTACTCCGGCTTCGGCGTCACCCCCTCGCACATCGTGTGCAAAATCCTCGCCGAAGGGATCAATGGCGGTTCCGACCGCTATCGTCTGCTAAGCAGCATTCCCCACGCGACCATCCACGGCCGTGACAGCCTGCGCTTGCTATTAGTCACCGCCGGAAAACTGATGCATCAAACCGCCGGTTTCTGGAAAGGCCGGAGTTAATCAGGAGAACGCTATGCACGCTTTTAAACTCAAACACCCGGTACCTGAACTGCAGCCGATCGGCAGCGTCAGCCTGCTCGGCGCGACGCCGACCGTCGGCGACCCGCAGGTGGCCGGGGCGATGATCTACGGCGAGCCGCAGGACGCCTTTACCTGCGGACTGTTTTCGTCCACCGAAGGGAGCTTTACCATGACCTATCCGTTTACCGAACACGCCACCGTGCTGGAGGGCGAAGTTGAACTGACCGTCGCCGGCGGCGAGCCGCAGCGCTTCGCGCCGGGGGACAGCTGGTTTGTCAAACAGGGTACCGAAGTGGAATGGAAAATCCTCACCCCACGTTTCGTCAAACACTATCTGGCGAACGTCGAGACGCGCTAACACGCTGATAATGCCCGGCGGCGCATTACGCCTTCGCCGGGCTACCAAATCGCACAGCGCTGTAGCCCCGGTAAGCGGCAGCGCCACCGGGGATTTTGAGGCCAAATTAAAGGCAGGCCGCACGGACCGTAGGCCGGGTAAGGCGCTAGCCGCCACCCGGCAGAAATACGCGCAACGTGGCAAGACAGATGGCCCCGCTTTCCGGGGCTATTTTATTTATCAACCGCCACATTCATGGCCCAGGTCACAGATTCACCCGTTGCTCTCCACCTTCCGGACGATATTCGTTGAGCAGGATGCCCGCCTAAATTATGACTATCCGGGAGTGGCGCTGGCTATTCCCTGCCCTCCCCTACATTGTGCAGAGGTTGACTATGTTTAGTAACAGACTCGCCAGCCATCTTGAACGCGGCGTCGTCGGCTTTCCGACGACCCTCGCCAGCTCGGTTGGGCTGATTATGGCAAGCCCGGTGATCCTGACGGTCACCAGCGGATTCGGCATGGGCGGCGACACCTTCGCGCTGGCGGTACTGCTGGCTTTTATTATGATGCAGGCGCAGGTCACTACCTTCGCTGAAGCCGCGACGTTAATCCCCACCACCGGTTCGGTGTACGACTATATCTCCTGCGGTATGGGCCGCTTCTTCGCCATTACCGGCGCGCTGTGCGCCTATCTTATCGTCCATATCTTCGCCGGCACCGCGGAGACCATTCTCGCCGGCATTATGGCGCTGGTGAACTTCGAATCGGTCAACGCGCAGATGGCCGCCCATCAAAACACCTGGATGGTCGGCGTCGGTATGGTGGTCATTTTCGGCCTGCTGAACGCCATTGGCGTGGAAATTTTCGGCAAGGTCGAAGTGGTGCTCACCTTTGGCATGTGGACGACGCTGACCATTTTCGGCCTGTGCGGCATTTTTATGGCGCCGGTGACTCACCTTTCCGGCTGGTTCGGCACGCCGCTGAACGTTAGCGATATCTCCGGCCTGTTCGGCTATATCGGCATGGCGATGTTTATGTTCGTCGGCTGCGAACTGGTGACGCCGATGGCGCCGGAAATCAAAAAAGCCCACCGCACCATTCCGCGGGCGATGGCGCTGGGTTTACTGGGCGTCGCCAGCTGCATGTTTATCTACGGCGCGGCGATTAACCGCCAGGTGGAAAACGTGGTGGTCGATGCGGCGAATAACATCCATCTGCTGGACACGCCGATGGCGATCCCGGCCTTCGCCGAGCGGGTGATGGGCCACGCCGGCCAGTACTGGCTCGGGGTCGGCCTGCTGCTGGCGGGCTGCGCCACAATTAATACCTTGATGGCCGCAGTGCCACGTATTATTTACGGTATGGCGCTGGACGGCGCGCTGCCGCGTTTTCTTACCTGGCTGCATCCGCGCTTCAAAACACCGGTGATCGCGATTGCCATCGGCGTGGCCATCCCCTGCCTGCACGCCTGGTACCTGAACGGCGATCTGGACCGCATCGTGCCGCTGATCCTCGCCGCGGTCTGCGCCTGGGGCGTAGCCTATCTGCTGGTCACCCTGTCGGTGGTGATGCTGCGCATTCGCCGCCCGGACCTGCCGCGCGCCTACCGCTCGCCGTGGTTTCCGCTACCGCAGATTATCTCCAGCGTCGGAATTATCATCGCGATCGTGAATATTACCCCACCGGGAATGGACAGCCGCGAGGTGCTGGTGCCGTTCGGGATTATGCTCGGCCTGACCGCTGCCTATGCCCTGTTCTGGACGCTGTGCGTACAGCGCGTTAATCCGTTCAAGCCGCTGGAGGTGGAAGAGGTGGTCGAGCGCGCTATCGGCAATTACGAGAAACAGACCCGCGGGGAGATGACGCCTGATGTCCTCCGTCCCCTGGTATGAAACGCCATTAATGAACGCGGTGCAGCGCGACTTAGCGGGCTGGCCGAGCGAAAAACTGAGCGAAAGCAGCGCGATGTTGCGGCTAAACGACGTCACCGCCGTCACCTTCAGCGTGCGCCAGAAGCGGCTATTTATGGCCAGCATTCACAGCTGCGAGTTTGTCGTCGAGGGGCCGGTTACCCGGCCCGCTCGCGGCAAGATCCGCGCCCACCAATCCGGCTGGCTGAAACGTCAGCCCATCCGCTTTATCGGCAGTAAAGAGAGCGCGGAACTCGCCGGCTATCTCAACGGTTTTCCTAATCTCCAGCAGACCTTAAGCGAGCTGGACTACCGCCGCTTTTCGTTGACCTTTGACGATAGCGGCTGGCGCTGCCGCATTGAACCCTGGGCCGCCAGCGAAGTGGTCTGTAAAATGCCGCCGCTGCGCCGTTATCTGAAGCTCGAAGCGCAGCAGCGGATGCTGCTGCTCAGCGTACTGGCGATGATTAATCAGGCGATAAGTCAGTGGATGCGCGGTGAAATCGCAGAAGAGAAAGCATTGACTTCCCCGCCATCACAGCGGGGAAGCTGAGGCGTTTTATAGCAAACCGAACTGCTGCGCCAGCCGATCGATGGCCTGGCGCTGGAACTGCGCGAACGCGGCGCGCGGCTGCTGCTGCTGAATAAATTCCAGCAGCGGATCCTGAACCCCGGTGCGCACCCCGCTCAGCGTTTCCATCACTGCCAGGCCGCAAAACGGCACGTAGGACTCGGCGTAGCCGCCTTCATGCACCATCACCAGTTTCCCGCCGCATAGTCGATCCGCCGCCTGCTGGACCTGTTCGGTCATCGCGCGAAAGCTGTCGCTATGTAGCTGCATCCGCGCTAATGGATCCATCGCGTTGGCGTCATAGCCGCAGGCGACAATGATCAACTCCGGTTCAAAACGCGCCAGCGCGGGAATGACGATAGTTTCCAGCGCATAGCGCCAGCTGTCGTCGCCCGCCCCGGCCAGCAGCGGAATATTGATGTTGTAACCTTCGCCCGCGCCAACACCGCGATCGTCCTCCCCGGAGTAGCCCGGCGGGAAGCAGCCATCCTGATGCAATGAGATAGTCAGCACGTCATCGCGCTGCAGATAGATATGCTGCGTACCGTTACCGTGGTGAACGTCCCAGTCAATAATCGCTACCTTGCCGAGCCCCAGCAACGCTTTCGCCCGTTCAACGGCAATGGGAATATTGGCGAGGAAACAAAACCCCATCGACTGGTCCGGCAGGCAGTGATGTCCGGGCGGCCGCGACAGCGAATAGGCGTTATCCAGCTCCCCTTTCAACACCGCTTCCACGGCGGCGCAGGCCAGTCCGGCGGAAAGAGAGGCGATTTCATAACTCCCCGGCCCCAGCGGCGCCTCTTTGCCGAGCATGCCGCCGCCGTTATCGCTGATTGACTTAAAACGCTCAAGATAGCTATCGGGATGGATCCGCCGCAGGTCCTCAAGGCTCGCCGCCGCCGCGCTGCGTAGTTCCAGCTGCGGCGTCAGCCCGGAGACGTCCATCAGGTTTTTCATCCGCCGTTTGGTCTCCGGCGACTCGGCATGGCCGCCGCCGGCCGGCGGCTGCACCCAACCACCGACCGGCAGCGTTACCGCGTGCAGGCCGGTACTGTGCCAGAAACAACGTTCATCAAAGAAGAAACCGGTTTTTCTTTTCACTCTATCCTCCCGTTGGCTAAACCTTTTCCGGCGGACGACGCCGCCACAATCAAAATCAGCGACAGCAGCGCGCAGGCGCCTGCCGCCGCCAGCAGCGGATTGGCGCTGGCGAAGTGTTGCAGTAAGGCCCCCGCGAGCGCCGGACCGGCGGCCATTCCGCCGCCGATCACCAGATTGATGCTGTTCATCAACCGGCCGTTATTATCGAGCGCGGCCACGCGAGCGAGGATAAAGGGCAGCACGAATGTCCAGGTGAACTTAAACAGCAGCGCCGCAATGGCGTAACGCACTAGCAGCGGATGGCCCGTCAGTAACAGCACGCTGGCGATCAGCAGCGCGTATCCCAGCCACACCGCCAGCCGGTCCGGACGTTGGGTACCGCGCAGCGCCGCGCCGCCGGCGCCGATAATGCCGAACACCGTCGCCGCCGCCAGCACCAGACCGACCTGTGTCGGACTCAACCCCGCCCCGCTGCCGATGGTGCCGATAAAGGTCCATACCGCGCTGAGGCTGATATAGAAGGTGAGAACTGCGAGCACCGCCAGCGCCTTTCGCCACGACGCCGCAGGCGGCTGGCGATGGGAAGCCGATCGCGCTTGAAAACACGACGGGAAGGCGGAAACCAGCGGCAAACAGCAGAGCATGATGGCGGCGAGAATCAGATAAACAACCTTCAGGCCAAAGGTCACGAACAGGCCGGGCAACACCAGCAGGCCAAGCATGCCTAACAGCAGCTGCCCCAGTACCCAGAATGCGTACACCCGCGATGGATTCGGCGTTCCCGCCGCGCAGCTGATGCACAAAATCATTAGCGTGCCGCCCGCCAGGGAAGCAATAAAGCGTACCGCCAGCAGCGACGCATACTGAGTTACCACCGCCGAAGCAAGGTTAGCGAGCAGAAATACCGCGCAGGCGACGAGTGCCACCCGCCGCCAGTCGAGGCGGTTCATCCACCACCACGCCGGGAGCGTCGCCAGGCTCATCGCGCCGAGCTCCGCCGAAAATAGCCAGCCGATCTGTCCTGGTTTAAGGTGCCATTCGCTGGCCAGCTGCGCCGCCACCGCCGGCGCGGTCATTAAAATCCCCGGCGCAATGGCGGCGAAAATAACAATCGCCGCCAGCAAACGCAGCGACACCACCAGCCCGTCAGGCCGGGAAAGGGTATTTTCAGAAAGAGGTGTACTCGACATCGTAGGGCGTGCTCCAGTCAAAAAAGCCTCCCCCCGGACGGTTATCCAGGGAGTGATACCCACAGGCATCAGGAAAACGCCGTGCTGCCACGGCGCGCGCGGGATGCGATAGTCAGATTACAGATGCAGCGTACGCTGAGCGGCAGGCATCCAGGTTCGGGAAACGAGTTCAGTCCGGTTGACGACTTCGGTCTTGGCGAAAATATTGCGCAGATGGGTTTTCACCGTCGAGAGCGAGATATCCAACTGGCGGGCAATCAGCTTATTGCTGGCGCCTTCACGCACCATGCCGACGATTTCGCGCTCTTTGGCCGTCAGGATGGCAGGGAGTTCATCCTCTTCCTGCAGGAAATCGCGAATAGCCAATTCCACCAACGGCAATACCGCCTGGGCCCGCAACCGTTCCTCGCTGGAAAAAGGCACGTCGCGCATCAGCGAGATACCGGCAACGATCCGCCGTTCGCGGCGAATAAAGATTTCGGTCATGTCGCGTACGTTATTCGGCAACATAAATTCATGATAGTAATGGCGGTTGCGGTCGCAGAGCCGCGGCGTCATCGCCGCCATGGTCGTGCTCTGGTGGCTAAAGTGCGCCGGCAGGTGCGGATCCAACGGCTGGAAGCTCTCCAGATATTGTTGGTGTGTATTATCCGAAATATTATGCAATATATAGTTTTCAGGTTTTAAACGATTATTTACTCGATAAAAAACCGCTGAAGACAGTGGAATTAACTGTGAAATAGTCTGTAAACAACGGGCTATTATCGCATCATTACGACTGGCTTTTAATAAAGCAGACATGATATTTCCCCCCGTCAAGGTGGTGGTGCGTAACACGCGGATTACCAGAGTAAGATGAAGCATACATTTCACATTTAAGTAACACAATCATTAACATGTTAACAATGTGATATCGATTACAAACTTTTCATCAATACATTGTTATTTAAAGCATTTAAAAATCGCCCTGCTATCTGTTAACGTAGCGGCGTTAAAACATAAACAAAAGTTATTAACATTACGCGTTATTTTCCGGCAAGGATTAAAAACCCTTATATTGGCAGGTCCGATCTCATCCTTAAGAACGATAGTTTTTTGCATTTTTTCATTTATACCCTAAAAAGGATGTCGATAATTTAACGCCGCGGCTTAATCAACGGATTACGCCTGACTTGCTATTGCCCAAATATGCCGCCCAGGCCAGCAATTAATAGAGGATAAGCCGATGCTGAATATCGCCGCCTTACGCCAGCAGCAAATTCCGCTGGCCGTTGAACCGCGCTCATCGCTGCCGTTTCATATTCTGATGAAACCGATTGGCCCCGCCTGCAACCTCGCCTGCCGCTACTGCTACTACCCGCAGGATGAAACGCCGGTTAAGAAGATGGACGAGGCGCGGCTGGAGCAGTTTATCCGCCGCTATATTGCCGCCCAGCCCGCCAGCGCGCGGGAAATCAACTTTGTCTGGCAGGGCGGCGAGCCGCTACTGGCCGGGCTGCGTTTTTATAAAAAAGCGCTCGCTCTGCAGCAGCGCTACGCCCCTGATGGCGTAACCATCAGCAATAGCCTGCAGACCAACGGGACGCTGATCAACGACGCCTGGTGCCGGCTGTTCCGCGAACATGGCTTTATTATCGGCGTCAGCCTCGAAGGTAGCGAAGCGCTGCAAAACCACCATCGTCCTGATAAACGCGGGCAGGCTTCATGGCCGGCTGCGCTGCGCGGTATCGCCCTGCTCCACCAGCATCAGGTGGAGTTTAATCTGCTGGTAGTGGTGCATAACGAAATCGCCGCCCACGCGGCGGCGATTTATGACCGGGTGGTCACGCTTGGCGCGCGCTATCTGCAGTTCCAGCCGCTAATGAGCGAAGGCGCCGCGCTGCGTGAGGGTTATCAGCTCAGCGCCGATAACTGGGGGCGTTTTATGGTCGGTATCTGGCGACAGTGGCAAAAGCGCTGCGATATGGGGCGGGTATTCGTCATCAATATCGAACAGGCGTGGGCGCAGTACTTTACCCATACCAGCGGCAGCTGCGTGCATAGCGCCCGCTGCGGCAGCAATCTGGTGATGGAGTCGGATGGACAGCTTTACGCCTGCGATCATCTGATCAACGCCGAACACCGTCTGGGTCGCCTTGACGAGCAGACGCTTGCCGCCGCGGTCGACGCGTCTGTTCAGCTCCCTTTCGGCCAGCAAAAAAGCCAGCGCCGCGAATGTCAGACTTGCTCCGTAAAAATGGTCTGCCAGGGCGGCTGCCCCGCGCATCTCAACGCCGCTGGCAACAACCGCCTCTGCGGCGGTTATTACCGTTTCTTTAGCGAAATCCTCGCGCCAGTACGCCCCTTTTCCCGCGACCTTAACGGCCTGAAAGCCTGGCGGGCCGCGTTTGTTGGGGCCGCGCATCCCGCGTAGCCCTTTGCCCTGATGGTTGTCCCACTATGAACAGGAGAGTCAGTCGTGAACAAAAAAGCCATGGCCGCGGCGGTCAGCATGATCCTCGCCGGCGGCGCGCACGGCGCGCAGAATGAGCATCCAAACGTCATCGTGATTATCGCCGATGATATGGGTTATTCCGATATCAGCCCCTTCGGCGGTGAGATCCCCACCCCTAACCTGCAGGCCATGGCGGAGCAAAGTATCCGCATGAGCCAGTATTACACCTCGCCGATGTCGGCCCCGGCGCGTTCGATGCTGTTGACCGGCAACAGTAACCAGCAGGCCGGGATGGGCGGCATGTGGTGGTACGACAGCACCATTGGCAAGGAGGGTTACGAGCTGCGGCTGACCGACCGCGTCACCACCATGGCCGAGCGCTTTAAAGATGCCGGCTATAACACGCTGATGGCCGGCAAATGGCATCTCGGTTTTGTTCCCGGCGCCACGCCGAAAGATCGTGGCTTTAACCACTCCTTCGCCTTTATGGGCGGCGGCACCAGCCATTTTAATGATGCGATACCGCTCGGAACCGTCGAGGCGTTCCACACTTACTATACCCGCGATGGCGAGCGCGTCTCCCTGCCGGATGATTTTTACTCCAGCGAAGCTTACGCCCGCCAGATGAATAGCTGGATTAAAGCGACGCCGAAGGAGCAGCCGGTCTTCGCCTGGCTGGCTTTCACCGCCCCTCATGACCCCCTGCAGGCGCCGGACGAGTGGATTAAGCGCTTTAAAGGCCAGTATGAGCAGGGTTACGCCGAGGTCTATCGCCAGCGCATCGCCCGCCTGAAAGCGTTGGGAATTATTCATGACGACACCCCGCTGCCGCATCTGGAGCTGGATAAAGAGTGGGAAGCGCTAACGCCAGAGCAGCAGAAATATACGGCGAAAGTGATGCAGGTATATGCGGCGATGATCGCCAATATGGACGCGCAAATCGGCACGCTGATGGAGACGCTGAAACAAACCGGGCGCGATAAAAATACCCTGCTGGTGTTTTTAACCGATAACGGCGCCAACCCGGCACAGGGTTTTTATTACGAATCCACCCCCGAATTCTGGAAGCAGTTCGATAACAGTTATGACAACGTGGGCCGCAAAGGATCCTTTGTCTCCTACGGCCCCCACTGGGCCAACGTCAGCAACGCCCCCTACGCCAACTACCACAAAACCACCAGCGCCCAGGGCGGCATCAATACCGACTTTATGATCTCCGGCCCCGGCATTACCCGGCGCGGTAAAATCGACGCCTCAACGATGGCGGTGTACGACGTGGCGCCAACGCTATACGAATTCGCCGGCATCGATCCCAACAAATCGCTGGCTAAGAAACCCGTATTGCCGATGATTGGCGTCAGCTTTAAGCGCTATCTGACCGGTGAAACGCAGACGCCACCGCGCTCGAAGTACGGGGTCGAATTGCATAATCAGGCAGCCTGGGTCGATGGCGACTGGAAGCTGCGGCGCTTAGTCAAGCTCGGCCTCAGCGCCGGCGACGCGCCGTGGCAGCTGTTTAACCTGCATGACGATCCGCTGGAAACGCACGATATCGCGGCCCAACATGCCGACCGGGTCAAAGCCATGAGCGACGCCTACGAGGCATTTGCTAAGCGCACCATGGTTACCAAAGCGCAGGGCAAGATGATCGATTATGTCGGCATCGATAGCAAAACCGGACGCTACCTGGCGGTCGATCCGGCGACCATGAAGCCGGTGCCCGCGCCGCAGGCCATTCCTGTGAGCGAGGGCAAATAAACGAACCCGGCTATCGTTCTTCCGGGCGATAGCCGGAAGTAGACTCGCTTTCTAAGGTAATCCTGAACCCCATTACAGGAGAGAGCGGATGGCGAGAGTCGTGGTGATTACCGGCGGCGGAAGCGGGATTGGTGCCGCCTGCGCGCGGTTGATGAGCGCGGCGGGCGATCGGGTGTTTATTACCGGCAGACGTGAAGCGCCGCTACACAAGATCGCCGTTGAAACCGGTGCGACGGCGCTGGTGGGCGATGCCGCCGACGGCGACGTCTGGCGGGAACGGCTGCTACCGCCGATTCTCGACCAGACTCACGGTATTGATGTACTCATCTGCAGCGCCGGCGGCATGGGCAATAGCGCCGCCGCCGATACCAGCGATCGCCAATGGCGCGAGGCGCTGGACGCGAACCTGAACAGCGCTTTCGTCAGCGTGCGCGCCTGCCTGCCTTCACTGATTGCCTGCCGCGGCAATGTGCTGTTTGTCGCCTCCATCGCCTCGCTCGCCGCCGGGCCGCAGGCCTGTGGCTATGTCACCGCCAAACACGCGTTAATTGGCCTGATGCGCTCCATCGCCCGCGATTACGGCCCACAGGGCGTCCGCGCCAATGCGATTTGTCCCGGCTGGGTCACCACTCCGATGGCGGATGAAGAGATGATTCCACTGATGCTGGAACACGGGCTGTCGCTTGCCGAGGCCTATCAACGGGTATGCCGCGACGTTCCGCTACGCCGCCCCGCCAGCCCCGAGGAGATAGCCCGGGCCTGTCAGTTTCTCTGCTCTCCGCAGGCCGCCATCATCAGCGGCGCGACGCTGGTCGCCGATGGCGGTTCCAGCATCGTCGATGTTCCAACGCTGGCGTTTACTTAACGCCCTACTCTACTCAGGAGCTCACATGACTTCAGAAGCCGTATTTATCCAGGTCGGCGCGCTGGCCGATGGTTTCGCCCCGCACGGCAACCTGCTGGCCACCGCCAGTCTGCCCGCAGGCGAACGCTTTACCTTTTATGCCGACGGGAGCGAGCCGCAGCAGTTGGTTATCGAAAATGACCAGACACTGCTTTGGAACGGCAACCGCGCGCCCTGGCGGGCAACCGCCCTGCGCCCCGATATTCTGTTTATCGATTTTCTTGACCCGGAGCGCGATAACGCCAGTATCAGCGCGGTATGCAACCTGACGCAGCGCAACGCCACGCTGGTATACGGCCAGCTACCGGACGAAGCCGCCGCGCGGCTGGACGCCTTCAGCCGGGTAGAGCAAGGGTTGCCGCTGACCGCCGTCGAGGCGCGATTTGTCTTCGCCCGCCTGGATACCCAGCCGGGACCGCTGCCGGACTTTACCACCGCGCTGGTCGGCATGCGCAATCAGTATACCTATAGCCCGACCGAGCGTTATGAACACATCTATCTCAACGATAATTTTTACGCCTGGCAGTGTCTGGATGGCGTGGAAAAGGGGCTGGCGGATGTCGATCGCTGCCATTACGTGCAGGTGGCTGAGGATCTCTATTTGTTCGTCTGGCGGGAGAAAATCATTCCCACGCTGGGGGTTATCCTTATCGATCTTAAGCAGATGCGAACCGATGGCAAGATCATGGGTTATCAGGGCAGTGATTTTGGCGCCTTGAGTAATTTCCCGGTCGGCGCGAGCGCGAAGATCCTCAACGTCACCCGCCATCAGGAATAATATTGCGTGGCCGGGAGACGCGCCCGTTCAACCGGAAGCGCCCCATCCGGTTGAACGGGCCCTGCGGGCGCGGGTGCTTCGGCATCAGGCACTGACGGAAATGCATGTTCAGGAGCAGAAACGGCGGGTGAGCCTGATGAGTAAAGGGGGTCATGTGTCGCTACGCCGGGCAACATCCGCGGATAAGGAGCAGCTTTGCGCCGGATGGCGGCTGCGCCTTATCCGGCCTACCGTTCGTGGGGCCCGCCGTTAATTTATTCACCATGGTGGCTGAAACTGCCGAGGTTGGGGGCCGCAAAATCCCCGGTGGCGCTACCGCTTACCGGGGCTACGGCACTGTGCGATTTGGTAGCCCGGACAAGGCGCAACGCGCCGCCTCCGGGGATGAGCGACTGATTCAGGCGCTGGCGCTGTCGAGCCGCGCCAACTGCTCGCTGCTAAGGCTCAGCGCCGCCGCGCGGGCGAAGCTTTCCACCTGCGCCAGGCTGGTGGCGCTGGCAATCGGCGCGGTAACGCCTTCCCGGCTCATCAGCCACGCTAACGCCACTTCTGCGGGCTTCGCCTGCTGTTCTTCCGCCACCGCGACCAGCGTGTCAATAATCCGCATTCCGCGTGGATTGAGATATTTAGCGATGCCGCTACCGCGCTGGCTTTGCGCTAAATCGGACGGCTGGCGATACTTACCGCTCAGGAAGCCGGAAGCCAGGCTGTAGTAGGTCACCACGCCTATATCGCGGCTGACGCAGAGATCGCGTAGCGCCCCTTCAAAAGCGGAGCGGTGATAGAGGTTATATTCCGGCTGCAGCACCTGCCAGGCAGGAAGGCCGCCTTTACGCGCCACTTCCAGCGCCGATGACAGCTGTCCGGCGTCGAGGTTTGAAGCGCCAATCGCCCGCACCTTGCCGGCCTGCTGCAGCGCCTGGAATGCTTCTAACGTTTCATCGATTGGCGTTTCAGGATCTGGCCAGTGGGCGAAATAGAGGTCGACGTAATCCGTATTCAGGCGGCGCAACGAGTCGTCAATCGCCTGCTGAATCCAGGCCTTTTTCAATCCTTTATGGCCGGGTAGCCCCATATCAGATCCGACTTTGGTGAAGATTTTGACTTTATCGCGTATGCCAGGGCGCGCCTGCAGCCAGCGGCCAATAATGGTTTCGGATTCGCCGCCCTGATTGCCCTCCGCCCAGCGGGAATAAACATCCGCCGTATCGATAGCATCAAAACCGTGGTCAACAAAAGCATCAAGAATGGCAAAACTGGTTTTCTCATCGATGGTCCAGCCAAAGACGTTGCCGCCAAATACTAATGGGGCGATGGAAAATCCGCTTTTGCCCAATGGACGTGTCATCATGCCGATTACTCCTTAGCTTATATTCTGTTTCCCTCAGATAACCGCAGGGGGTCTGAAGAGGATGTCGAGTGGATAATCAGAAAAGGAATCTTGCGGCGGGCAGTCCATGCCCGCAGGGTACACTCTGACATTATGTCCCGGAATAAACGTCAAAGCTAAAATATTTCCCGGCCAGTTTTTTGTAGGTGCCGTCGGCAAGCATTTTCGCAATCGCGCCATTTATCTCTTCGCGCAGCGCATCGTCGCCTTGACGCAGGCCAATCGCCGCCCCGGCGCCGAACAGTTTATTATCCTGCAGTTGTCCGCCAACAAAGGCGAAATCCTTGCCCTGCGGCTGCTGCAGGAAGCTGTAATCGGCCATCATGCCGGAGAGTACCGCGCCATCGAGACGACCTGATTCAAGGTCGCGAACGACGCTATCGGCGCCCTGATAGGCAACAATGTTAATCCCCTGCGGCCGCCAGTACTGGTTCACATAAGTTTCCTGTGCCGACCCCTGCTCGACGCCGATAGTTTTCCCCTTCAACTGCTCTGGCGTATTGCCTTTGAGGGTATTTTTGCGCGCCACCAGAAACACCGGCCCGTTGTACAGCTTATCGCTAAAAGCAATCTGCTCTTTACGCTTCTCGGTCATATACATCCCTGAGAGGATCGCGTCAAATTTACGCGCCTTCAGCGCCGGGATGATGCCGTCGAAGTTGCTTTCCACCCACACGCACTTCGCCTGCAGTTGCTGACATATCGCGTTGCCCAAATCGATATCAAATCCCGCCAGCTTGCCCTGCGGATCTTTCCATTCAAACGGCGCGAAGGTCGGGTCAACGCCAAAACGGATCTCTTTCGCCCCGGCGGCCAGCGCCGACGTCGACGCCATTAATGCCAAACACAACAACAGTGATTTTTTCATTTGAAGTCTTCTCCAGGGATTAACGGCAATGCGCTTGCACTAAACGCGCGAACAGCGTCGCGCCGGTGCTGATAATGTCATCGTTAAAGTCATAACCGGGGTTATGCACCATGCAGCCGCCCTTCTCGCCTTTTTCACCGTTGCCGAGCAGGAAGTAACAGCCCGGACGCTCGCGCAGCATAAAAGCGAAATCTTCGCTGGCGTTCATTGGCGATACCGACTCCAGCACCCCTTCGCGGCCAAAGACTTCCAGCGCCAGCGCCTGGGCGAAATCGGTCTCTTCGTTACTGTTGGTTAATACCGGGTAAGAGTCGTAAATCTCGACTTCGCTGCTGGCGCCATAGCTTTTGGCAGTAAACTCGGTCAGCTCTTGAATACGCTTAATCAGCAGATCGCGAATTTCCGGTTTCATCGCCCGCACGCTGAGCTCCATCACCACGCTCTCAGGAATCACGTTCGAGGCGATGCCGGCCTGGAAAGTCCCCACGCTGACGACCGCCGTTTCACCCGGCGGCACGTTGCGCGCGACGATGCTCTGCAATGCCATCACCAGCGCCGCGCCGGCCACGATAGGGTCGACGGTGCGTTCAGGATGCGCGCCGTGGCCGCCGTAGCCGGTAATCGTGATTTTGACCGTGTCCGCCGAGGCCATAAAGTTGCCAGCATAGAAACCCAGCTTGCCAACCGGTAGCCCCGGCATATTGTGCAGGCCGAAGATGCGTTCGCAGGGGAACTGCTCAAACAGGCCATCTTTAATCATCAGATCCGCGCCGCCGATGGCTTCTTCCGCGGGCTGGAAAATCAGATGCACCGTGCCGTTGAACTGGCAGGCCGGCGAGGCGATATATTTCGCCGCCGCGAGCAAAATCGTGGTGTGGCCATCATGGCCGCAGGCGTGCATTTTTCCGGGTACGGTACTGGCCCAGGGTAAATCGGTGGTTTCATAAATCGGTAATGCGTCCATATCGGCGCGCAGGCCAATAGTGCGCGGCGAGTCGCCTTTGCTCAGGCTGCCGACGACGCCGGTTTTACCGAGGCCGCGGGTCACCTGATAGCCCCATTCTGTCAGCTTACCGGCAACCAGCTCGCTGGTATTAAACTCTTCCAGACTTAATTCCGGATTGGCATGTAAATAATGACGGATAGAAATCATTTCATCTTCCGTGGCTTTAATTTCTGGAATTACACAATCAGACATGCCGTTCTCCGGGAATAGATTAAGAACTTAACAAGTTATCCTGGCGCAAAGTTTATGCAAGTAGCATTTCTAATTGCTGGAACACCATCCATCATATTTTTAATACAGACAAATCGCAGAACAATAACCATTAAAACTGGCAAAATTTAAATATAAACGTTTATTTTATGGGTTACACACCAACACTTACTCTACTATCCCCGCTTTAATTCAGTTTTAAATAAAAATAAACAGCCATGAAATATCATTTACTTTTACTTGCCTGCGCGCTGACGCTAACAGGCTGCAGCGCTGAGGGCGACACCGCCAGCCAGCAACGCGCCAGCATCCAAAAGATGCGTACCAACACGCTCAGTAAACTCTATAGCCTGTACCCGGAAGCGCGTAGCGATATCCAGCATTCAAAGGGCTACGCGGTCTTCGCCAGTAACAGCAGCAAGATATTAGTCTTTGGCTTCGGTAGCGGTTACGGCGTGGTGAAAAATAGCGCCACCGGCAAAGATACCTATATGAAAATGGCCCAGGGCGGCGCCGGTGTGGGTATGGGCGTGAAACAGTTGCGTACCGTACTGGTATTCCACGATAAAGACGCATTGAATACTTTCATTACTAAAGGCTATATGGTCGGCGCGGATGCCAACGCGGCAGCGAAATATGACGACAACGGCATCGCCCCGATAGGCGCGTCAGCCAACGGCGTGGCGAAAGATACCTCTTCGCTGCCGTCAAAAGTCAACGTTTATGAAATCACCGAGAAAGGTTTGGCGGCTCAGGCAATGGTCAACGGTTATAAATACTGGCCGGATGACGAGCTGAATAAAAGGTGATCCACTGTGGTCCGTACAAGTTAGCATCAATAAGCCGGGTCAGACATTAGCCTGACCCGGCGCGAATGCCATGCCGCAAGTATCATTATTTAATGACCGAGGGCGCCGCTTACCAGAATTGAAGTAATAATTCCGGTCGCTGCGGCGATCAGCACGTAATTGCCATCGATATAAGACCAGTGATGACCCTCCGGGGGGCGCGGCAGGCCACGTTCGTTCCAGTTACTGACGCGATATTCATCACCGCGATAATGCTCCGGCGCCGGATGGCCTTTACGGAAATCGTTACCCCTCCAGGCGAAATGGTCCTGTTCATGGCGTTCCTGGCGACGATCGTCATGACCTCTTCGGTCCGGGCCGCGGCTATCATTGTTGCCCTGATGGTGATCGCCAGGACCGCCCGGCTGGTGGTGTCCATTCTGGTCACCCTGCTTCGGGCCATTCTGCCATACCTGCTGTTGCCCCGGACGATGACCGTCATTTGGGCCATCGGCAAAAGCCTGAGCGCTCAGCACGCAAGATAAAATAACCGCCAGAGAAATCATCTTTTTCATAGTACACCTCCTGATATATCTCTTTTTTACCCTGCAAATGTGGAGAAATAGTGATTAGCAACCTATCCAGGACTATTCCTGGCTAAATCAGGAAGGCAGCAAACAATAAATTCAGCGAGCGCCAGACGTAAAAAAGGCCGCTTGCGCGACCTTTTTTGTTCTCAGCGAGTCAGTATTACTCAGAGACTTTATTCTTTAACTCTTCAGCGCCTTGCTTGGTTTTATCCCAGCCTTTCTCGCTGACTTCTTTAGTTTTATCCCAACCTTTGCTGGCGCCTTCTTTAGTGGCGTTCCAGCCTTTCTCAGTGCCTTCTTTGGTCTTATCCCAGCCCTTCTCGGCGCCTTCTTTGGTTTTATTCCAGGTTTTCTGCGTGCCTTCGCTTATCTGGCTGCCGACGCTATCGCTTTTCCCTTCAGCAGCATGTTTGGACTTGAGCTTCATCTCTTCGCCCTGATTCTGCGCCTGGTGCAGTTTTTCTTTTGCCGTGTTGGCATTTTCGTGGGCTGCGGCCACGGTATCATCGGTTGCATGTGTAGTGGTTGCCGCGAATACCGGAGAAGCGACCAGAATAGCGGATAGTGCAATCATTGCTTTTTTCATATTTTTCCTCTCTTAACGCGTGCTTTATGTTACGAGTCACATTCAGCATGGCATAAGCTTCTGCGCTTGGCATTAGGAAAAGTTCTTAAAACTGCCTGACCGCTATTCCGTCGTTTTAGTGATCGAGATAGAGATAGCTTTCCCAGCTTTTCATACGGATGAGGATCTTTCTTATCAGCGACAGGTGCTCAAAATGTTCCGAATAGACGGCGGCTTCGACATCCGCGCCCTGCGGCAGCTGATAATTTGCCAGACGATCGTCGGTCACTTTTAATACCACCAGCGCTCGGCCGCGCGCCGCCAGATCGTTGGCCGTCAGCAACGTCCCCTGACCCTGAAACTGGCTTTCGCCAATCGCCGGCAGCACTTCCGCGACCTGCGCTTTAAATACGGTTCCCGGAATAGAGGGGAACAGTAATTCAGCCTGTTCACCTTTTTGCAAACGCTGCAGCGCGTTCTGACGGAATGCGGCGACGTATTCACGTGAATTCGCATTATCCGTTGGCACAAACGTCATTACCGGCTTCAGCCCCAACGCGGTGGACATGGTCCCAGGACGCAGGCCGACGGTACTGACATAGCCGTCAGACGGCGCGCGTACCACCGTGTTATCGAGCTTAAATTGCGCCTCGCGCAGCTGCGCCAGCAGCGAAGCGACTTTGGTGTTCTCGCCGTGCACCACCGAATTGAGATCGTTACGCGCCTGTGCGACCTTTGCCCGGGCGGCGTCAACCGCCGCCTGCGAGGCTTTCCAGTTCTGGCGACGGGTATCGACCATCTGATCGGAAAAGGCCCCTTTATCATGACCTGCCTGGAAGCGGGCGTATTCACGCTGGGCCCGGTCGCGCTCGGCGACCGCTTTGCTTAAATCAGCCTGCGCGCTGGTTAACCCCGCATCCAGCGACAACGCATCCTGGCTGGCCGCTTTCACTTGTGCGGTCAGGTCGTCCACCTTCGCCTGGAACGGGGTTGGGTCGATGGTGAACAAGATGTCGCCTTCATGCAGCATCTGATTTGGTTTCACCGGCACGCTGGTGACTCGACCGCGGGTTTGCGAAACAATGGGCACCGTGCGATAAACCTGCTTCCCGACTTCGCTATAGGGGAAGTTATAATTCATACCGAGGATTAACATGCCAATCAGTATCACGCCACCTAATACCGCAGTGGGAACCGTCCATTTATTTAATGGAATACGGAATACTTTAAATATCACGATACACAAGGCGGCATAACACAGCAGTAATAACGTTTCCATTATTTCCCCTCCTGATTGACGGCGCTATTTTTCAGACGGTTTAATTCCGCCTGCATCGCATCCAGACGCTGATGTAAATCGTGCTGGTCGGTCTTTAACTGCTGCATTCCCCAGCCGCGGTCTTCTCGCCACAGCGTGGCCCAGATCCACAGCAGCGGCCACAGCACGTGCAGGGTGAACAAGCTCACCCAGCCAGCGTAATGAATCGCATCCTGGTGCGGATGATTTCTTTTTTTGGCTATTTCATAAGGAATATCGTGGATCACGATAATTCCATAAAATAAAATCAGCACCACCGCAATCAGGATGGCTAAAGCAATATAATCCAGGGTCATAAAATAACTCCAGAATGTGTGACGTATTTCACATTCACTTTATACAGGCGTCAGCAAGCCGGGCATAATCGCCCTGACAACTGACCATATTAATCAGAATTTATCCGGTATTTTTCGGTCGATAGAAATGAGTTGACCTTTTTTCACCGTGATATAACCGCCTTCTTTTAACGCCGCTAAAACCTGATAAACATAGCTGCGCGAAAGATTGGTCCGTTTAATAATAAAAGCGGACAGGCTTTCACGTTTTCCACAATCGATCTCGTTACGGTACAGATAACGCGATAGCATCGATTTTATGGTCTGAAAACCGGACAGGTTGCCGCGCTCGTTGTGCGCATCGAGAGCAAAAATGCCCATGTAGGCCAGAATAGTCGTCAGCTCTTTCATATACTCCGGCGAAGAGTAAAAGAAGATACGCTCGAAATCCTCAATGCTGATTCTGGCAAAACGGCAGCGATCGAGGCATTGATATAGCAGCTCTACCGCCGGGCAGTAGTGCTCAAGCAGGCCCAGCGGCATATGCTCGATCACGATCCCTAGCAGATTATCAGGCTCGCTTACGGCGAGAGTGATTTGCCCGGAAAGCAGAAAGTAAATGAACCCATCCTGTGGCTGAAAACGCTCGCCGGCGGCGCACTCGACGTTTTCGCTACAGGCGATGACGTGTGGGAGATGCGCATTTAACTGCAGCTTCTGGTAGCACGCATGAATACGACCAAAACTGCTATTCAACTTCCCCGTATCCATTGCCGTACTTTCCCGTATCACCGACGTCATCAAATATATATAAGGCAAAGCGAGGGGAAAAGTCCACAGCTGGAGTTTTGGCGTAAAGATATGTGTGGCAAGACTATTTCGCTGCTCCACGATGCAATAAATCAGCATATATCGCCGTTAAAATCCCGCCGGGGCGGAATTGCTTCTTAATCCACTGCGTCACCTGGCCGGTTGCCGCGTGCTGGGTGGCCAGCAACATGCCGGAATCCTGGCGCGGGTTGTGGATCTGGCGGATCACCAACAGATTCTCCGCAATGGCTTCATGAGCCATATAGTCGGGTAAGAAGCCGATCCCTTCGCCGAGGATCTGACACTGACATTTGGTATTGAAGTCGGGAACCAGGATCGCCTCCTGGCCATGCAGAAGCCAACCGACCTTTTTATTGATCGTACTGGCGGTGTCCTCAACCATGATATTGGGATAGAGGCGTAACTGGCTTTCTGAAATAGGTTCGGGCATAAACGCCAGCGGATGATCCGGGGCAATAGCAAACACCCAGCGGATCGCGCCGATCTCGGTATAATCGATTCCGCCGCCGTCAAGTAGCGTATCCGGCGCGCCGATAGCAATATTCGCCTGGTTATTGATGATCGAATCCCAGACGCCGTTGTATACCTCGGTGGTAACGGTTATCTGGCAGGTGGGAAACTGTTTTTTCAACACCTGCAGCAGGCGGGCGGTATGGCGCGGCGTATATAGCAGTTGATTGATGCAGATGCGCACCCTCGCTTCAATGCCCTGCGAGATAGTATCAATGCTGCGCTTTATCGCATGGAAATCATTAAGCAGATCGGTGGCCTTGCGAAACAGATAGTAGCCAGATTCCGTCAGTTCAATGCTGCGGGTGTTGCGGGTAAACAGCACCACGTCCAGCCCGGCTTCCATCCGTTTGATGGTATAGCTGATGGCTGAGGTGGTTAACCCCAGCTCATCGGCCGCCTTGCTGAAGCTGCCAAAACGCGCCGCGGTGGTGAATGCCAGCAGATTTTCTTCAGTAAAAATCGAGTTCATGCGCCCTTCCCGCCTTCGCTAAACCATACATGAGCTGAATGTATTGGTTACTGTGGCAAGGGGCAATCATTTTTGAACAATGCTTAATACCCGTCGCGGCTTCAGGCTCGCTCTTTACTGGTCGCCTCGCTGAGTTTGCGCCCGCTATATTCTGAAATAAAGCCGACACAATTGCCCGCCAGAAATCCCAACAGAGTCACCGTCCAGTTCAAACCGGTGGCGAAAAAGAGCGTCATGCCGAGGAAACCGCCGGGAATAAACGAGGTTAGCGTAAAACGCCCCTGCCAGACGATGACTGCCGAAAACGGCACCGTGGTAATGACGCTTGCCCAGAACCCCGACATACCGCTGGCTGAAGCGAGAGCGCCGGCGACCAGCGCCGCCAGCCACGCCCACACTGCCCCGGAATAGTTAACGCACAGGCTTTTGACAAAGCCGGATTGGCCACCCCCTGCCGCATAGAAACTACAGAACGCGACGAAGCCGATGGTTCCCAATAATTCCCAACCGTGCTGCAGCCCGACGTGCGAGGAAATAAGCTGCCAAACGCCTGCGCAAATACCGACGGTGATCCCCGTAGCGGTGAGTCCGTTCATCTCTTTCCCCTCTGAAAAATAAATTGATGACGTTGCTTTCTGACGGCAACTATATCGAAAGAAAACCCGATTGCGTTAAGGGGTATAAGCGTAAAGAAGTAAACATTGCTCTGCCGCACAGTCTGCATCGATTATTGAAATTCATTCAACAATCTACCGGATTATGGCGAATAAAATTTAAGCGGGTTCTTTTATCTATTTCTGGTTGCTATGCTCAAGCCATCGAGAAAGTCTCAGCCGCAACAACAGGAGCAAGATGATGGCCACGGAAAATATTATTGCTGACTATCTTTTGGCTGCAGAGCAGGGAAATATCACGAAATTAAAAGCCTGCCTGGCAAGTGGCGTCGATATTAATGCCAGTAATCGTCAGGGGCGAACCGCCATTACCCTCGCCAGCCTGAATAAACATTATGCTTGTGTCTCGGTTCTTATTGCCGCTGGCGCGGATATTAATAAGCAGGACCAGACCTGTTTTAACCCGTTTTTAATTAGCTGCCTGAATAACGACGTCGAACTACTGCGCTTAATTTTGCCGGCAAATCCCGACCTCGAACGATTAACGCGTTTCGGCGGCGTTGGTCTGACTCCGGCCTGTGAAAAAGGCCATCTTGAGATCGTGAAAATATTGCTGACGGAAACCAATATTAACGTTAACCACACCAATTTCGTTGGCTGGACACCGCTACTGGAAGCGATTGTCTTAAACGACGGCGGCGCGACGCAACAGGAGATCGTCAAACTGCTGCTGGACCACGGCGCCAACCCGCATATGACCGATAAGTATGGTAAATCGCCGCTGGAGCTGGCATGGGACAAGGGTTTCAGTGAAATCGCCCACCTGCTGGTCGCCGCCGGAGCCTGAGGAAGGAGAATCGCCATTAACACCTCCTCATGGCGGTGTGTGCAAGCGCTAACTGCGGATGAGAGCTTTCTCTCGCAGCGCGGCGGCGGACAGGTCGAGCAGGTTTTCACTCATGCGGTGAACCTGCTCATCCCCGGCAAACCAGGGCTTCTGACGCTGCTGTGTGAAACCTCTGATAATGCGCCCAATAGCTGTAGGTTAGCACTCACCCACTTTGACAACCTGCTCCGGCCAGGGGAAAGCGTCCGGTTTACCGATTCAGGGATTTACATTGGCGATAATACATGGATAGACATCCATCGTTGTGAGCGCTGGCAAACGCCGCAGGCGGTATTAAACGCGGCAACATTTAGCCAGATAGCCTGGCGACGATGGCGCGATATTATCGTTACGCAGTTACATGAGGATGACACGTTATTTCTCTATCGCGGCGACAATCCCTTTTATCACGCGATGAGTCATGAACTCCAGCAGCGACGGGAAACATTATTTAAAGCACTTGGCGAAAATAAAAATATCAGTGCCGCCGTGGCGAACATGATCGGATTAGGCATTGGCCTGACGCCATCGGCGGATGATTATTTGCTAGGTCTAAGCGTTATTTTATTCATAAAGGGGCACCCGGCTAATCAATACCGGGAAGCATTTATAACCGCGCTGCAGAGCGCCCGACAAAATACTACGCCGCTCAGCGCGATAACGCTGGAGGCAGCGATAAACCAACGTTATCGCGAAAGTATCGCCGTGTTGATTAATCTGCTGGTTAATCAATCGACAACCTTTTCTATTGAGGCTATTGCCGATATTAAAAATATTGGCTCAAGTTCCGGCAGCGACATGCTATTGGGCATGGCGGATGCCTGCGCGCTGAGCCAAACGTATGGAGGGAATAATGTCAGTTAAAATAGTGGTGAAGAAGAATACCTATTTTGATTCCGTCTCATTAATGTCGATTTCCACCCGCGCTAATAAGCTCGATGGCGTAGAGCAGGCATTTGTGGCGATGGCGACGGAAATGAATAAAGGGGTGCTGAATAACCTTGGGCTGCTGACCCCGGAGCTGGAAGCAGCGAAAAACGGCGACCTGATGATCGTCATCAAGGGCAAAGACGGCGCCGATTGCGAACAGATACTCAGTGAAATAGAAGCGCTGTTCAGCAAAAAGGCCGAAAGCGGCCAGCACGAAGCGCGCTACGCTACCCTCGCCAGCGCCAAAAAACATCTTCCGCAAAGTAACCTCGCGATTATTTCGGTCAACGGCCTGTTTGCCGCTCGCGAAGCGCGTCAGGCGCTGCAAAACGATCTTAACGTGATGTTGTTTTCCGATAACGTCTCTATTGACGACGAACTGGCGCTGAAACAGCTGGCCCACGAAAAGGGGTTGTTGATGATGGGACCAGACTGCGGCACCGCCATTATTAACGGCGCGGCGCTGTGCTTCGGTAACGCGGTTCGCCGTGGCAACATCGGTATTATCGGCGCCTCCGGCACCGGTAGCCAGGAGCTGAGCGTCCGTATCCATGATTTCGGCGGCGGCATCTCGCAGCTGATTGGTACCGGAGGCCGCGATCTGAGTGAGAAAATCGGCGGCCTGATGATGCTCGACGCCATTCAGATGCTGGAAGCCGATCCGCAAACAGAAATTATCGTCCTTGTTTCTAAACCACCGGCTCCAGCGGTGGCGAAAAAAGTGCTCGAACGCGCTCGCGCCTGCCGTAAACCGGTGGTGGCGTGCTTCCTCGGCCGCGCCGAGCCTCCCGCCGATGAGCCAGGCCTGCAGTTCGCCCGCGGCACTAAAGACGCGGCGCTGAAGGCCGTCCTGCTGAGCGGTATTAAGCAGGAAAATCTCGATGTACATCCGCTGAACCAGGCGCTGATTGCTGACGTTCGCGCGCAGCTCACGCCACAGCAAAAGTACATTCGCGGCCTGTTCTGCGGCGGTACCCTGTGCGATGAAACCATGTTCGCGGTACTGGAAAAACACGCGGATGTTTATAGCAACATTCAGCCGGATCCGGCTTATCGCCTGAGCGATATCAATCGCAGCATCAAACACACCTTCCTCGATTTCGGCGATGACGACTTCACCAACGGTAAGCCGCACCCGATGATCGACCCAACCAACCGTATCAGTCGCCTGCTGCAAGAAGCGCGCGATCCCGAAGTGGCGGTCATCGTCATGGACTTCGTGCTGGGCTTCGGAGCGCATGAAGATCCGGTGGGTTCGACGATCGCGGCGATCAAAGAGGCCAAAGCCATTGCCGCCGCCGATGGCCGCCCATTAGCGATTCTCGCTTACGTGTTAGGCACCGACATCGATACGCCGTCGCTGGAGCAACAGCGCCAGATGCTGCTTGACGCTGGCGTCATTCTGGCCAGCAGCAGTACCAATACCGGTTTGCTGGCGCGTGAATTTATCTGCAAAGGGGAGCAAGCCTGATGAGCCAGTCGCTATTTAACCAGCCGTTGAACGTGATTAACGTCGGTATCGCCATGTTCAGCGACGATTTGAAAAAGCAGCACACCGCCGTCACCCAGCTCGACTGGACGCCGCCGGGCCAGGGCAATATGCAGGTGGTCGAGGCGCTGGATCGCATCGCCGACTCGCCGCTGGCGGATAAAATCGCCGCCGCCAACCAGCAGGCGCTGGAGCGTATTATTCAGTCGCACCCGGTACTCATCGGCTTTGATCAGGCCATTAACGTCGTGCCGGGCATGACGCCAAAAACCATTCTGCATGCCGGCCCGCCGGTGGAATGGCAAAACATGTGCGGCGCCATGAAAGGCGCGGTCACCGGCGCGCTGGTCTTTGAAGGGCTGGCGAAAGATCTGGATGAAGCCGCCGAGCTTGCCGCCTCCGGTGAAATTACCTTCTCACCCTGTCACGAACACGACTGCGTGGGTTCGATGGCGGGCGTGACGTCGGCGTCGATGTTCATGCACATCGTCGAGAACAAAACCTACGGCAATATCGCTTATACCAACATGAGCGAGCAGATGGCGAAGATCCTGCGCATGGGGGCTAACGATAAGAGCGTGATCGATCGTCTGAACTGGATGCGTGACGTGCAGGGCCCCATGCTGCGCGACGCCATGAAGATCATCGGCGAAATCGATCTGCGCTTAATGCTGGCGCAGGCGCTACACATGGGCGATGAGTGCCATAACCGCAACAACGCCGGCACCACCCTGCTGATTCAGGCGCTCACGCCGGGGATTATTCAGGCCGGTTATCCGGTAGAGCAGCAGCGCGAAGTGTTCGAATTTGTCGCCAGCAGCGATTACTTCTCCGGGCCGACGTGGATGGCGATGTGCAAAGCGGCGATGGACGCGGCCCACGGTATTGAATACAGCACCGTGGTGACCACCATGGCGCGTAACGGCGTCGAGTTCGGACTGCGGGTCAGCGGCCTGCTGGGACAATGGTTTACCGGCCCGGCCCAGCAGGTGATAGGCCCGATGTTTGCCGGTTTTAAACCGGAAGACTCCGGCCTCGATATCGGCGACAGCGCGATTACCGAAACCTATGGCATCGGCGGTTTCGCCATGGCGACGGCGCCGGCTATCGTCGCGCTGGTCGGCGGAACGGTAGAAGAAGCGGTCGATTTCTCGCGCCAGATGCGTGAAATCACCCTTGGCGAAAACCCGAACGTCACCATTCCGCTGCTCGGCTTTATGGGGATCCCGACCGCGATCGACATCACCCGCGTCGGCAGCAGCGGTATTTTACCGGTGATCAACACCGCTATCGCCCACAAAGACGCCGGGATCGGCATGATCGGCGCCGGGATCGTCCACCCGCCGTTTGCCTGTTTCGAAAAAGCGATCCTCAGCTGGTGCGATCGTTACGACGTTTAGCGTTGTAGCCCGGGCGAGGCGTTTGCGCCGACCCCGGGAAATCCCCGGCAGCCCTATGCCTGGCCGGGCGACTACCACGACCACACAATAACAATAACTACATCACCTTCTGTAGCGGAAGTCAGATATGAAAGAACTCATCGTCGTTGCCATTGGCGGCAACAGCATTATCAAAGATAACGCCAGCCAGTCGATCGAGCATCAGGCCGAGGCGGTCAAAGCGGTGGCCAGCACGGTGCTGGAGATGTTGACATCGGACTATAACGTGGTGCTAACCCACGGTAACGGCCCGCAGGTTGGGCTGGATTTACGCCGCTCGGAGATAGCCCACGAACGAGAAGGTCTGCCGCTGACGCCGCTGGCTAACTGCGTCGCCGATACCCAGGGCGGTATCGGCTACCTGATCCAGCAGGCGTTGAATAACCGCCTCGCCCAGCGCGGCGAGCAAAAGGCGGTTACCGTCGTCACCCAGGTTGAAGTGGATAAAAACGATCCCGGCTTTGCCTATCCGACCAAGCCTATCGGCGCGTTCTTTAGCGAAAGCCAGCGCGATGAACTACAACAGGCGCATCCTGAGTGGCGCTTTGTAGAAGATTCGGGCCGCGGCTATCGCCGGGTGGTCGCCTCGCCGGAGCCGAAACGCATTGTCGAAGCGGAAGCTATTAAAGCGCTGACCAGGCAAGGCTTTGTGGTGATCGGCGCCGGCGGCGGCGGGATCCCGGTGGTGCGTAGTCCACAGGGCGACTACCAGAGCGTGGATGCGGTGATCGACAAAGATCTCTCAACCGCCCTGCTGGCCCGCGAAATTGATGCTGATATTCTGGTGATCACCACCGGGGTGGAGAAAGTGTGCGTGAATTTCGGCAAGCCTAATCAGCAGGCATTGGGTCGCGTCGGTATCGACGAGATGAGCCGCTATATGCAGGAAGGGCATTTCCCGGCAGGCAGTATGCTGCCAAAAATCGTCGCCAGCCTCGCGTTCCTGCAACACGGCGGCAAACGGGTGATCATCACTACGCCGGAATGTCTGCCAGCCGCGCTACGTGGCGAAACGGGAACCCATATTGTGCATGACTGATACAAAAGGAAGAAAGAATGAATAAAGACAATAGCCGCCGTGAATTTCTTACCCAAAGCGGCAAGATGGTCACCGCCGCCGCCCTGCTGGCGGCGGGCGCGCCGGCGGCGTATGCCGCGGGAAGCCAATCGTCCGCGGCCACCTGCGATAATAAAGGCGCGGTCAACGTCGCCGATAAACATTACTACCTTGATAACGTGCTGCTGGAAAGCGGCTTCGAATATGAAAACGGCGTGGTGGTTCACACCCGGACCGAGCGGCAAACGCTGGAAATAAAAGACGGCAAAATCGTCGCCTTGCGCAGCAATCTGAGCCACCCGGACGCCACGCTGCCGCGCTATGACGCGGGCGGTAAACTGATGCTGCCTGCCATGCGCGACATGCATATCCATCTGGACAAAACGTTTTACGGCGGCCCGTGGCGCTCGCTTAACCGCCCGGCGGGCACCACCATTCAGGATATGATCAAGCTTGAGCAGAAACTGCTGCCGGAACTCCAGCCTTATACGCAGGCGCACGCCGAGAAGCTTATCGACCTGATTCAATCCAAAGGCTCCACTATCGCCCGCAGCCACTGCAATATTGAGCCGGTGTCCGGGCTGAAGAACCTTGAGAATCTGCAGGAAGTACTGGCGCGGCGTAAGCCAGGCTTTGACTGCGAAATCGTCGCTTTTCCGCAGCACGGGCTGCTGCTGTCGAAATCGGAATCACTGGTTCGCGAAGCGATGCAGGCCGGCGCCCACTACGTAGGTGGCCTCGACCCGACTAACGTCGATGGCGCGATGGAGAAATCGCTCGATACCATGTTCCAGATTGCGCTCGATTACGACAAAGGGGTGGATATTCACCTGCATGAAACCAGCCCGGCGGGCGTGGCGGCAGTGAACTATATGGTGGAAACCGTGGAGAAGACGCCGGCGCTGAAAGGCAAGCTGACCATCAGCCACGCTTTTGCGCTGGCGACGCTCAACGAGCAGCAGGTCGATGCCATCGCGACCCGCATGGCGGCGCAGCAGATCACCATCGCCTCCACCGTGCCGATCGGCACTCTGCACATGCCGCTCAAACAACTGCGCGAAAAAGGCGTCTTCGTGATGACCGGTACCGATAGCGTGATTGACCACTGGTCGCCGTACGGACTGGGCGACATGCTGGAGAAAGCCAATCTCTACGCCCAGCTGTATATCCGCCCCAATGAGCAGACCCTGTCGCGCGCGCTGGCCATCGCCACCGGCGACGTGCTGCCGCTGAATGACAAGGGCGAGCGCGTATGGCCAAAAGCGCAGGACAACGCCAGCTTTGTGCTGGTCGATGCCTCCTGCTCCGCCGAAGCCGTGGCGCGAATTTCGCCGCGCACCGCCACCTTCCATAACGGTAAGATGGTCTGGGGCAGCGTCGGCGCCTGATGCCACCGTAATTTAAAAAACCCCGGCAAGCCGGGGTTTTGTCATTTACCAGACGCGATTACTTCTGCGGACGCATGGCCGGGAACAGAATAACGTCGCGGATGGTGTGGCTGTTGGTGAACAGCATCACCATGCGGTCGATACCGATACCCAGACCGGCGGTCGGCGGCAGGCCGTATTCCAGCGCGGTGACGTAGTCTTCGTCATAGAACATCGCTTCGTCATCGCCCGCCGCTTTGGCGTTGACCTGATCCTGGAAACGCTGCGCCTGATCTTCCGCATCGTTCAGCTCGCTGAAACCATTACCGATTTCGCGGCCGCCGATGAAGAACTCGAAGCGGTCGGTGATTTCCGGGTTCACGTCGTTGCGGCGCGCCAGCGGGGAAACTTCCGCCGGGTATTCGGTGATGAAGGTCGGCTGAATCAGATGCGCTTCCGCCACTTCATCGAAGATCTCGGTCACGATACGTCCCAGACCCCAGCTTTTCTCTACCTGAATACCGATAGATTCCGCCAGCGCTTTCGCCGCGTCGAAGTTATCCAGATCCGCCATGTTGGTTTCCGGACGGTGTTTCTTGATGGCTTCGCGCATGGTCAGTTTTTCAAACGGCTTGCCGAAGTCAAACACCTGGTCGCCATACGGCACTTCGGTTTTGCCCAGCACCGTCTGCGCCAGAGTGCGGAACAGCGACTCGGTCAGTTCGATGAGGTCTTTGTAATCCGCATACGCCATGTACAGTTCCATCATGGTGAACTCTGGGTTATGGCGTACGGAGATCCCTTCATTACGGAAGTTACGGTTGATTTCGAAGACGCGTTCGAAGCCGCCAACCACCAGACGTTTCAGATACAGTTCCGGCGCGATACGCAGGTACATATCCAGATCCAGCGCGTTGTGATGGGTGATGAACGGACGGGCGGAAGCGCCGCCTGGGATCACCTGCATCATCGGGGTTTCGACTTCCATAAAGCCGCGAGCAACCATGAACTGACGCATGGTGGCGAGGATCTGCGAACGGATACGGAACGTATGACGCGACTCTTCGTTGGCGATCAGATCCAGATAACGCTGGCGATAGCGGACTTCCTGATCCTGCAGGCCGTGGAATTTATCCGGCAGCGGGCGCAGGGCTTTGGTCAGCAGACGCAGCTCGGTGCAGTGAATGGAGAGTTCGCCGGTTTGCGTTTTGAACAGCTTGCCGCGGGCGGCGATAATGTCGCCGAGATCCCATTTTTTAAACTGTTCGTTGTAGACGCCTTCCGGCAGGTCATCCCGCGCGACGTACAGCTGAATGCGGCCGCCGACGTCCTGAAGGGTGACGAAAGAGGCTTTACCCATGATGCGGCGGGTCATCATACGGCCAGCAACAGAGACTTCAACGTTCAGGGAAGCGAGTTCATCGTTATCCTTCGCATCGAATTCAGCGTGCAATTGGTCAGAGGTATGATCGCGACGGAAATCGTTCGGAAAAGCGACGCCCTGCTCACGCAGCGCAGCCAATTTTTCGCGACGAGTTTTCAGTTCATTATTAAGGTCAATTGCCTCATCGGCACCTTGTGCTTGTTGTTCAGACATGTTGGTTCCTCATAACCCTGCTTTCAAACTAGCTTCGATAAATTGAACCAGGTCACCATTCAGCGCGGCCTGTCTCTGGTAACACACCAGAGAACAATCTTAACGACTCTGGATTCACTACAAGCTGATCTCACTCAGCTATGGCTTCACTAACGGTATTTTTTATCGTTGGCTTCCGCGCCTGCCAGAATATCCACCTCCTGTTCACTTGGCTGTTGAGTTAATGTCCCCGGTCTCGCTACGCTGGCCGGGGCTGCAAATCGCGGCAAAGGCGACAATGACAATCACCGCTACGCAGCCGAGAGTCCATTCGCCCATCTGCGAAAAGAAATGCTGATAGGCGGCAATCGCCGTGTCGCTGATTTGCGATTCGGTGGTTTGCTGGGCCACCACCCCGGCCAGCCAGTTGGCGACCGCGCCGGTGGCCAACATATAAATGCCGGTTAATACGCCGGTGACGCCGGGCATGTTCAGACGGGTTATCTGCGCCATCGCCACCGGGTCAATAAACAGTTCGGCAAAGCCCATCATCGCCAGCCCGGCGACCATCATGCCCATCGAGGCCTGACCGTCAGCCGCGCCGTGGCGGGCATTCAGCGCCAGCAGCATAAATCCGCCGCCCATCAGCAGCAGGCCGAAAGCAAATTTCAGCCACACTTTTAACACCGAGCGGGTTCGCCCTTCCGGGCGGATAAGCCACGCCAGGATCACGCCAGCCGCCATCACCGCTACCGCGTTAACCGACTGGAACAGCGCGGTCGGTACTTCAATATTGAACAACCGGCGATCAACAAAGTGGTCGATAAACAGACTAATCGAGCTGCCGCCTTGCTGCGCCAGTACCCAGAACAGCGTTCCGGTCAACATCAGCAGAACGATTTGCCACAGCGCGCGGCGATGCTGCGGCGATTTGATCATGATCCGCGCCACCATCTGCGCGGCGAACAGGCAGACAATCGCCAGCAGATAACCGGACCAGTTGTTTTCTAACAGCAAGGTGAAGAACACCGGCGCCAGGCACAGCATCACCACCAGCCAGCCCCAGGTCGGCAACACGAATTTGACCGCGCGCAGCGCCTGTTTGTCGACGCCGCGGGTGTCACGGAAATAGCGGCTGCCGCTTAAGAAAATCATCAGGCCGATAAACATGCCTATCCCCGCCAGCGCAAAGCCGATATGCCAGCCGTACCACTGCGCCGCCAGCCCGCAAGCAATGGGCGCGGCTATCGAACCGACGTTACCGGCGGCATACAGCAGCGAGAAACCGCCATCGCGACGATGGTCGTCAGCGGCGTACAGTTCGCCAAGCAGGCAGCTGATATTGGATTTGAACAGGCCATAGCCGCAGATAATGATCGCCAGCGCCAGATAGAGGCTCCAGGTGGAATCAGATTCGACGCCCAGCACCACGTGGCCGAGGGTCATCAACAACGCCCCGGCAATCACCGCCGTGCGGTTGCCGAGCAGGCGGTCGGCAAGCCAGCCGCCGAGAATGGGGGTTACGTAAACTAAAGATGCGTAGGCGCTGAACAGACTGATGGCGTGGCTATCGTCAAAGCCAAGTTGGTGGGTGAGATAAAGGATGAGTAAGGCGCGCATGCCGTAAAAGCTGAAGTACTCCCAGATCTGGATCGCTACGATGTAGTAAATCGCGCGCGGCTGTGAGGGTGTTTTCATAGGTTCTCCTTGCAGCGTGAAAAAAGGGAAGTGGCAAGCCACTTCCCTTGTGTGCGTCTATTACTTGTTGTTTTCTTCTTTCAGCACTTTAACGGTGTAACGACCATCCGCCTGACGATATGCGCCGTGGATATCGGTTTCGAAGCCCGGGTAGTGAGCGCCGATTTCGCACAGCATCTGCAGGAACTCCAGCACCGGGCGGCTTTCTTCGGTGATCATCTCACCAGGCATGACCAGCGGTACTCCCGGAGGATACGGCAGGATCATGTTGGCGTTGACGCGGCCTACCATCTCTTCGAGGTACACTTCTTCAGTCTGACCGTGCAGCTCTTTCTGGAACGCGGCATACGGGGTCATCACCATGGATGGCAGCACTTCGAATGCGCGGAACATCAGGTCCGGCAGGTTGTGATGCTCAACCAGTTTATGGATGTTCTGCGCCAGGTCCTGAATACGCATGTTTTCATAGAATTCAGGATCTTCACGGTACAGAGACGGCAGCATGTTTTTCACCCGCAGGTTCAGGTCGAACGCGCGTTTGAAGTCGGTCAGCGCACGCAGCAGGCTCAGCGCTTTTGTCTTATCGATACCGATGCTGAACAGGAACAGCAGGTTGTACGGACCGGTTTTCTCAACCACGATGCCGTGTTCGTCGAGATATTTCGCCACGATGCTTGCCGGAATACCGAAATCATCCATGGTGCCGTCTTTCTTCATCCCCGGAGTCAGCAGCGTGACTTTGATCGGGTCGAGGTACATGTGTTCGTTATCGATGTTTTTGAAACCGTGCCATGCGCTATCGGAGCGCAGCGGCCAGCATTCAGCGCCATCGATATGTTCCGGCTGCCATACATCGAAGAACCAGCCTTCAGACTCGCCTTTCAGACGTTTGATCTCTTTACGGAACTTGATCGAACGTTCGATAGAACCGTCGATCAGGCGTTTACCGGCGTTACCGCGCATCATCGCCGCCGCGGTTTCGGTGGAAGCCACGATACCGTAGTGCGGAGAAGTGGTGGTGTGCATCATGTAGGCTTCGTTGAAGGTTTCTTCGTTAACGTCGCCTTTCACGTGGATCATCGAAGCCTGAGAGAATGCCGCCAGCAGTTTATGCGTGGACTGGGTTTCGTAGATCACTTTCCCTTCAACGCGACCGCCGCTCATCCCGCATTTGCCTTCATAGATCGGCGAGAAGTTGGTGTAAGGGACCCATGCGGAGTCAAAGTGGATGGATTTCACATCCAGGGTTTTCTTGATGAAGTCGGTGTTATACAGCAGACCATCATAGGTTGAGTTGGTGATAACCGCGTGTACCGGCCAGGTCGCATTCGGCGTCTCTTTCACACGCTTGGCGATAGTCGCGTGCTGGAACTCGCTCTGCGGGATCCCGCCGAGGATACCGTAGGCGTTACGGGTCGGACGGAAGTAGATCGGCGTAATGTCGCTCATCATCATCAGGTGAGTCAGCGATTTGTGGCAGTTACGGTCAATCAGCACGGTGCTGCCGGCAGGCGCGGAGTACATACCGACGATTTTGTTAGCGGTAGATGTACCGTTGGTCACCATGTAGCTGCGTTCAGCGTTAAACACACGAGCGATATACTCTTCCGCTTCTTTGTGCGGGCCGCTGTGGTCGAGCAGTGAACCCAGTTCAGAAACCGAAATGGAGATATCGGATTTCATGGTGTTGGAACCAAAGAAATCATAGAAGATGCTGCCTACCGGGCTTTTCTGGAACGCGGTACCGCCCATGTGGCCTGGGGTACAGAAGGTATATTTGCCTTCACGTACATATTTGAACAGCGCTTTGGTCAGCGGCGGCAGAATGGTATCGATGTATTCGTCAGTGTTCTGTTTGATTTTGTTCGCAATATCTTCAGCGGCGCCCAGCGCATATTCGAAGAAGCGAACCTGCATGCGCAGATCGTTCAGGCTAACGTCCAGGGTGGAGTAGGTGTTAGCGAAAGCGTACAGCGGCATGTACTCGTTCATTTTGCTGATTTCTTCGCACAGTTCGAGATTGTATTTATCCCAGTCGAAGATCACGCCGCACAGACGAGAGTTGTTTTCGATAAGTTTTAATAAGTCGTCACGGTCGTTCGGGTAGACAATACGGAAGTCCAGGCGTTCGAGAGCACGATGCAGTTCACGGATGGGTTCTTCTTTGAAGTAAACACCCATGTGATTCATGATTGCAATAACGTTCATAGTCAAATCTCCAGATGTAGAAAGCCCCTCCCGTCTCGATGTGACAGGTGATGGAAGGAGCCTCAGGAAAAAGGGTTACTGATTAGTGCGCGTTAGCGGGGCTGTTGTTATCCGTTGCGTTGTTCTGCTGGCGCTGGTGCATTTTGCGACCGTAGAACATCAGGATAATCAGGCTAACGATGAAGGTGCCGGCCAGTTCGAAGGAGCTTGCGCCCATCAGCGCGATGAAGCAGAACACGCAACCCAGTACCGAACAAATCAGGCTAACGAAGTTACGAATGTTGATGCCTTCGAAACGAATCAGGTCAACACAGGAGTAGAAGTAAGGCAGCATGGTCAGCAGTACCGCGATACCGGTCAGTTCGCCGAACAGGTCAGAAGCTTTACCACCGGCGGAGTTCATCAGGGTAATCAGCACCATCAGCGCGGTCATTTTCACCGCCGCCAGCAGCAGGCCTTTTTTCGGGATACCGTTGCTATCGACTTCGCCATACACTTTCGGGAAGTTACCGTCGTTGGCGGCACGTACACCGGCCTGGCCAACCAGCATCATCCATGAGCCCAGAGAAGTCAGGCAAGCAAAGGCGGTGAAAGCGGAAACCATCGGAGCAGCCCAGCCGCCGAGAATGGTAGAGGCGCTAATCGCGAACGGCGCGCCGGATGCGGCCATCTGAGAAGCAGGATACATACCGGCGATAACCTGAGTCGCGGCGATATAGACGATACCAGCCATCGCAGTACCCAGCATGGTTGCCAGCGGTACGGTACGTTTCGGGTTTTTCACCATCCCGGTACTCACTGCGGCGGATTCTACGCCAACGAAGGCCCACAGGCAGAGCAGGATACTTTTAATGACCGCGTGGCTATCAGTGGTGCTGGAGGTGTTCCAGTTCGCCTGATAAGTTGCCGCGTCAAACCAATGCCAGCCGACGACCGCTGTCATCACCACCGGAATAAGCACCAGTACCAGACCAATAGTGGTCAGACGGCTTACCCAGGTCCCGCCGAGCATATTAACGAAGGTAAAGATCCACACGATGGCAATACAGGCAATACCTGCTGGCACCGGGTTATTTAAAATTGGGAAGAACGTAGAGAGATAAGATACTGCGGTAATACCGATTGCCAGGTTACCAATCCAGTTTGCATGATAATAAAGGACGCCGGTCTGGAAACCGAAGGCCGGAGAAATTTCCCCTGCGTACGCAATTGGGCCACCCTGCTGCGGGTTCTTGGTCGCCAGTCGGGCATAAACATAAGCCAAAGACATCGCGCCAATAATAGAAATCACCCAACCCCAAATGGCAATACCACCGATGCTGGCGAGGTTCGCAGGTAATAGTGCAATACCGCTCCCCATCATATTACCGGCGACTACGCCGGTACAGGCAAATAGCCCGATCTTTTTGGCAGAACTCATGGTTGTTTTTCTCCTAAGTTTATTTGGGAGGTACAGATCATGATAGAGAACCATTTATTGACCCGACCAACTGCCAACAAGATTACTGATTCGTACGAGATAAATCCTAAAGATAAAGTGAAATAACTACAAACATCAGACAAATGATATTTTGACCTTTTTCGATTAACATATAAACATGACATGTTGATATCAAAAAAAGATAAACATCGAATACTTACAAAGAGTTAGAGAGACATTCCGGTGTTGGAATTGTGTTACCAGGCAGGAAAATAACGCTTATTTCAGGTAACAATCAGAGTGCTCATGAGATACATAAATTTAACCTCATCATACTCAAAACCATGAGCATGATGAGGGTTTACTTATTCTGAAGCGAGGAAATTGTCGAGATACGGTACTACGCGGGTGACGGAGGTCTGGAATACTCCGTTTTCAATCCAGTACAAGGTGTTTTCGCCAGGGCGTAAATTAAACGCCGTCAGGTAGGCATCGGCAGCTTCGCGGTTCTGTCCTTTCATCTCATAAACTTTACCGAGTAGCACGTAATTCATCCACGACATTTCTAAATCAATGCCCGTGTTGATCGCGCTGTACGCTTCATCTATTTTCCCTTTGCCTAACATATCTACCGTTTTTATCTGGTAGAAAATCGCCATATCTTTAATGCCGGGCATTTCACCTACTTTTTCAACCTCGGCATACAGCGTCGCTAATTGTTTTTCATCCAACGGCTGCTGCGAATGACGTAATACATCCACCAGCGCTTTTTCGGCGTAAGCATAAATAAAGTCCGGCGATTGTTTAATGACGTCATCGAGTATATCGCTGGCTTTACCTAATGAATCGACATCACCTTTCATTAACAGCTGATGGGCCTGATAAAGACGGGTTAATGAAGGGCTTTGCGCGGGTTGATACTGTTTCAGCATCGCTTTCATGCGATCCGGCCACGGCTGCATTAGCGCGGTTGACAGACTATCCAGCAGGTCATTCTGAATGGTGAGCTGGTTATCCATGGTAATAAAGTAGCGTTTATCGAGCATCGTCGAGCCGTCGGCGTTATCGACCAGTTGCACCGACATAAAGCACTGCTGGGCGCGATAGTGGCGCTGATTAACGAATTCGATGGTCAACGTTTTACCCGAACTGCTGGGCTCGTTGATGTTGTAGTTGGTTTTATCGTGGACCATAAAGGTCGAGAAGGTGTTGAGCGAGGTGGTTACCAGGCTGCCCAACCCTACCGCATAGGCATGCTGCGATGCCCAGTTGTTGCATGAACTGCCGTTTACCAGGTGTATGTCGATATCGCGCGGGTTGAGCAGCAGGCGAGTTTTGGTTTCCGGCGGCCGCGATTCTATCGACGACAAAGCGACTAACGCGACGCAACTGCCCAACGCCAGCAGGAACAGCGTCCACACCCAGAAGGTGGTGATCCGTTTACGTTTTTCCGGCACTGCCGTCGCCGCTGGCGCAGCAGATGAAGGAGAAATAGTCGGTGGCGACGTTTCAGGAACGGTGACAGGGGCCACTGGCGGGACAACCGGCGCCAACTCTTCGCCCTCTTCCGTACACCAAATTACCGGGACCGTCAGCTTGTAGCCGCGTTTGGGCACCGTCGCAATATATTCCATGCTGCCGTCATCGCCGTCTTTCAGTGACTTACGCAACTCGGAAATACTTTGGGTGACGACATGGCTGGTCACCACGTTGCGCGTCCAGACGTGATCGATAAGCTCGTCCCGGCTAAGTACCTCGCCAGGATGTTGAGCAAAGTAGACCAGAAGATCGATTAAACGCGGTTCGAGAGTAAGCTGACGTCCGTTCCGGCTAATTTGGTTTACAGAAGGAGTAACGAGCCATTCCCCAACGCGAACAACAGGTTGTTGCATAAAAAAACCCCAGGACGAAAAGGGAAAGGCGCGATAATACCACATTTCGCCTACCTAATTATGCGGGTGGTCAATACCCCACACGTTTGGCATAAGCTACTCCCTTTATATACAAATCAGTTAACAGTCTATGAACATCGTTGTCATTTAATCCAAAATAGCCAGGGTCTATGCTGCGTCCATCAAGTCGTTAAGGAGACGCATTATGTTATTCGACCACTATTCCTTGCAGGCCCTATCGTTAAACAACCGTATCGTGATGCCGCCGATGACGCGTTCCCGCGCCGGAGCCGGTGATGTCGCTACCGATCAGATGGCGGAGTATTACGCCCAACGCGCCAGCGCCGGTTTAATTATCAGCGAAGGCACGCAGATTAGCCAACAGGGACAGGGTTATGCCTGGACGCCGGGCATCTATAATGAAGCGCAGATCGCCGGCTGGAAAAAAGTCACCTCTGCGGTACACCAGGCGGGAGGCAAAATTTTTGCCCAGCTCTGGCATGTAGGGCGTGTCTCCCATACCGTACTGCAGCCGGGCAATGCCGCGCCGGTTTCCTCGTCTGCTATTCAGGCTGAAGGGGTGAAGGTCTTTGTCGATGTCGAAGGCCGCGGCCCGGAAAACGGCGTCGGTGAAATGGTGCAGCACTCGATGCCGCGCGCTCTGACTCGCGAAGAGATCCCGGCTATCATCGAACAATATGCGCAGGCCGCGCGTAACGCTATAGCCGCCGGTTTTGATGGCGTAGAACTACACGGTGCAAATGGCTATCTGATTAATCAGTTTATTGATTCTCGAGAAAACCAGCGCACCGATGAGTACGGTGGTTCGTTAACCAATCGCCTGCGTTTCCTCAAAGAAGTCGCGCAGGCCGTTGCCGATGCGATTGGGAAAGAGAAACTGGGTATCCGCCTGGCGCCGCTGACCACCTTGATGGGGTCGAAAGACGATACGCCGGAAGCCACCTATCTGGCGGCGGCCAGCGTCCTCAATGATATCGGCATCGCCTATATCCATATCGCCGAAGCCGACTGGGACGATGCGCCGGTGATGCCCGCCGCCTTTAAAGAAGCGCTGCGCCAGGTGTTCCGCGGCACGATGATTTATTCAGGGAAATACACCGTAGAACGTGCCGAAGAGGCGCTGGCCAAGGGCTGGGCCGACCTGATTGGTTTTGGCCGTCCGTTTATCGCCAACCCGGATCTGCCCTATCGCCTGCAACACAACCTGCCGCTGAACCAGCCAATCAGAGAGCAGTTTTTCGGCGGTGGTAAAGAGGGCTACCTCGACTACCCTACCGTCGATGCGAAGTAAACGGAGCAAATCGCTTCATAGCACTTAAATAAAAAACCCGGCAGCGCTGTGGCATGCCGGGTTAAAAATAAGACTTTCGACGTTTATGTATAATTAATCAATGTGATTAATTATTTATACACTTCCGCCGTTGCTTCAAAGTTCGGCCCATGTTCACGCGCCGCGGTAATAATATAATATTTACCGCCCTTCTCATCTGCCAGCTTAGAAAGCTGGTCGTGCAGGTCAGAAGGTGAAGAGAATTGCCCGCCAGACGGCCCCACAGAAATACTGCCCACGTGAGTCAGTTTGAAATGCGAAGCTTCTTCTTTAGTAATTAATTGCGCTGCCGAGGCGCCAAAGGCAACAGCAGAAAGAGCTAAAGCGACTAATACCTTTTTCATCCTACATTCTCCTTGGATTAGAGCCTAATTGAGGCTCTTTCAGTATAGACACTAGATTAATAAGCGCGCTATTTATCGGATTATTTTTCACCGTTCACCGCGCTTAGTAGCGCGACGGTACCCCTTCCGGACGGGTCTTAAAACGACGATGCAGCCACATGTACTGTTCCGGCGCCATCAGGATACATTGCTCAATAATTTTGTTCATCCAGCTGGCGGTAGTTTCCGGGGAATCCAGCGGCGGCGTCGCCTCTGGCTGCAGCGCAATCAGCTCATACCCGGCACCATTGGGCTTTCTTCGCGGAACAAAAGGAACGATGGTGGCTTTTGACATTCTCGCCAGCATCCAGGTACCGGTGGTGGTCGCAGCATTATCCACATTGAAAAAGGGAACAAATACGCTACTGGCGCGACCATAATCATGATCCGGAGCGTACCAGAGGATCTCGCCCTCTTTCAGCGACTTAACCATACCTTTCAAGTTTTTACGATCCAGCATCGTCTTGTTAGAACGCAGCCGTCCCCAGGTTTGCAGCCAGTCGATCAGCGGATTATCATTTGGCCGGTAAACGCCAATCCCCGGCGTGAACATGCCAAACATCCGCGCGCCGAGTTCCAGGGTCAGAAAGTGAATGCCAATTAGCAAAATACCCTGCTTCTGTTCCTGCAGTTCAACGACTTCATTGACGCCGCTGGTCTCGGTCCAGCGCTCGACGCGATGGGTTGGCCAGAACCATGCCATGCCGGTTTCCATCAACCCCATGCCCAAAGATTCAAAATTCTTAACCAACATTTCATGACGCTGCGCCGGGCTGAGGTGAGGAAAGCAGAGCTCAAGATTGCGCTGCGCAATACGTACCCTTCCGCGCAAAAAATGCATTGATAAACGCCCCAGACCATGGCCCAGACGATAGATCAGCGGATAAGGAAGTTGTACCACCAGCCACAATAAGCCAATGCCCAGCCATGCCGGCCAGTAACGCGGGTGTAATAATGAAAGAGAGAATTTGGGTAAATGCGACATCTGACTATTGCTCTTCAGGATCCTTGATTTACATGCCAGTGGGAGGCCTCAGTCCGAATTTGCGGATAAGGTACCCGATCCACAACATTTAGTTTTTTCCTATTCGTGCGGTAATACGCATACAAGCGTAGAGTATAACCTCTACACTGCCCTGGTATTAAACGAACTGTGTAACAAATTTATTATTAATTTTTGGTATAGCGGTACTCAAGCTTGCGTTATTTATCTTCAACAATAAATAAATAGCCTTCGAAGAAACCTCCCCGAAGGCTGAATATTGTTATGAACGAATGAAAGCCAGCAGATCGGCGTTAATCACATCCGCATGTGACGTGTGCATACCATGCGGTAAGCCCGGATAAATTTTCAGCTCGCTATTCGCTAAGAGTTTATCCTGCAAAATGGCGGCATTCTTATAAGGAACAACCTGGTCGTCGTCGCCCTGCATCACCAGCACCGGCACCGTAATCGCTTTCAGATCGTCGGTCTGATCGGTTTCAGAGAAGGCTTTAATCCCTTCATAATGGGCTTTCGCGCTACCGGTCATCCCCTGACGCCACCAGTTTTGAATGGTACCTTGCGAAACCTCTGCGCCATCTCGGTTAAAACCGTAGAACGGGCCACTGGCAACATCGAGATAGAACTGTGAGCGATTAGCCGCAAGCGCCTTGCGGAAACCGTCAAATACTTCGATGGGCGTACCGCCGGGGTTATTGTCGGTTTTCACCATTAACGGCGGTACGGAACTAATTAATACTGCTTTGGCTACCCGACCCTGCGGTTGACCATATTTAGCCACATAGCGCGCGACCTGACCGCCGCCGGTTGAATGACCAACGTGAACAGCGTTATGCAAATCCAGACTTTCGACCACAGCAGAAGCATCGGCCGCATAGTGATCCATATCATGGCCTTCGCTTACCTGGTCGGAACGCCCATGGCCGCGGCGGTCGATAGCGATGACGCGAAACCCTTGCGCGAGGAAAAACAGCATCTGGTTATCCCAGTCATCAGCGCTTAACGGCCAGCCATGGTGGAACACAATAGGCTGAGCCTCTTTCGGACCCCAGTCTTTAAAATAAATATTAACGCCATCTTTAGTTGTTACGAATGCCATATCACGAACTCCTCTATTGAAAATATGACAACTTCTCATTAACATTCAATTGGTTACATTCAGCGCTGATATGATGTTTTCCCTTTGTTTGCGAAAAACCTCAATGGCAACGGTGCCACAAAGTGTAGAAGATGATGGCTCATTTAGCTCATCCCTCAGCAATTTAATATCATCGCAGAAGCTAAAATACGCCTTGTGCCGTTGAGAGTTAGTTCATATTACCTATTGATTAAATATGCCTTTTCGATATCTTTTATTTTATAGATAAATATCAGCGCGTTATGCCAAAAATAAATAATTAAAATATTTTTATCTTATACTTACGCTCTGCTGTAAATTTCTCTCAAATAGATTTCTTCAGATTATTCCCCGAGAAAAAAGAATAAACCAAATGATCCACGTGCTCATTTTTAAACCGAAGCGGTTGTGCCTTACTGACCTTATCCACGCAGAATGTTCGCTGTTAATTGTGAGCCAGGCAACGTCCTGAGCGATGCCCTTCTATCAATGCTGTACAAACCACAGAAAACCGCCATACTCAGGTGCAAAGCCTGTGATTTTCAAGAGGTAAAATTTGCCTGTAGCAATCCCGGATAGCAAAACGGATAAGAAAGGAATGACTGCGATGCACTACAAATTGGTTAAGCAACTCAAAGATGATAATACATTAAGAAAAAGCTTTATTGATTTAGCCATCAAAACGTTCGATCTATCCTTTGACGCCTGGTATCAGCAAGGGTACTGGAGTGAATCCTATATCCCCTACGCTTTCGTTGATAAGAATAAAGTTATCGCTAACGCCTCCGCTAATATTATTGATCTGGTCTGGCAAGGCCAACCCCGACGCTATATTCAAATAGGTACGGTAATGACCAACATTGATTACCGTAATAAAGGGCTTGCCGGACAGTTGATACAACATATTCTTGATGACTGGCGTGACAAAGCGGATGCTTTTTTCCTGTTTGCCAACTCCACCACCGTCGACTTCTACCCCAAATTTGGCTTTACGCGGACCGACGAATATCAATATGTTGCGCCCGTTTCGCCGACTCCCGGCGACTTCCGTAAACTGGATATGGATAGTGCGCAGGATATTGCCCTGCTTAAGCACTACTACCAGAAATCCAACCCCTTTTCACAGCTACGAGTGGAGAATAACTTCGGTCTGCTGATGTTTTACTGTTCGGCGTTTATGAAGCATTTCGTGTACTACTCGGAGAAAAACCAGGCCGTCGCCATTGCGATGCAAAGCGCCCATGAGCTGATCTGCTTTGATATTTTTTGCGATGCCGGACAATCCATGGCGACCATTATCAATGAACTCGCCCAGCCGCAATCGCAGCAGGCGGTGCTTGGTTTTACGCCGAAGGAAGCGCGCCTTGGCGAGTACGAAAAAATAGACGGCGACGATATGTTGTTTATCTATTCCAACAAAGAGAACATTTTCCACGACAACAAATTGATGTTCCCGCTGCTGGCGCACGCCTGATGCCAGGCCGCAGGCTATCTCTTTAGCCTGCGGCTGGTCGGCGTTGTTTCTTCCTGGAAAACCAAATAAACAGTACAATTGATTGTTGTTTTTTTGTTAAATCCAGGAGAAGCGCCACTTGCCCCTTTTTGACCTGCAGGATCTCTACGCCTTTTTAGCCCTCAGCGAGCACGGCAGCTTTCGCTATGCCGCCGAGGCGATTTGCATTTCGCAATCGGCGTTAAGCAGGCGAATTGAGAAGCTGGAAACCGCTTTAGGGGTGAGATTGTTTGAAAGAACCACTCGCCGGGTGACCCTCACGCAAACCGGCAGAGCTTTCGCCCCAAAGGCGCAGCATCTGCTTTCCGAATTCGAAGATGCCCTGGACGGTATTAGCGACCGCGCCGCCTTCGGCAACGGGCTGGTGACGGTTGCCTGTGTCCCCTCAGCCGCCAACTATTTTATGCCGCAGGTTATCAGCCAATTCCGTCTGCGTTTTCCCAAAGCGCGGATCAAGGTCATTGATACCAGCGCCGGAAATGTTTATAGCGCCGTGCAGAATCACCAGGCGGATTTCGGCCTGAGTTTTCTCTCCGAAATCGCGTCCGAGGTGGTATTTACGCCGCTGGTCCATGAACGCTACCTGGCGGTCTGCCGACGAGACGATCCGCTGGCGCAGCGTAACAGCCTCAGCTGGCAAGAATTTTTTAACCACGATTACATCTGGCTTGATAAGATCTCCGGCAATCGCCACCTGCTGGACGGCGCCCTGAGCGACGTAGGGCCACGACGCACAGCAGTTTGTGAAACCCGCCATGTGACGACCATGCTGGGTATGGTTGATGCCGGCCTCGGTATTGCGGCCATCCCGGCGATGGCGCTGCCGGCCTATGCACACCACGCGTTAGCCAGTATTCCGCTAGTGGAACCAGAGGTGAAAAGGCAGGTGGGGCTGATAAAAAAAGCGGGCAGAGCATTACCTCCTCTGGCCGCCGAACTCGAAAAAGCCATTACCGATTTTTACCATCCCACCGCATAATTAGCCCTCTTCCGGTAATTCGCAGGCGTTGGAGGGTAAAGGATCCATGCCTGTGCGACGGATTTCCGCCTGCGCCGGGACTGAAGCCAGATAGCACAGCAACTGCTTCGCCTGCGACTGCGCGGATGAATCGGCAACTACGGCGCCCGCGAAGCGGGTAACGTATTGCACTTCATCCGGCAAACGGCCAACGAACGTCACGCCGCTGACCGGCAACAGTTCGCTAACCTGCTGAAACCCTATCGCGTAGTCCCCTTTTGCCACCAGCGAAGCAACGGGGATTTTTTCGATCATTTTTGCTTTGGGGCTCGCCTGCGCGGCAATATCCAGTTTGCTGAACAGCTCCTTTTCAACATAGCGCCCACTGGCGCTATCCGAATAGGCGATGGATTTCGCCTGCAGCAATGTTTGTTTCAACGCGGCGACGCTGCTGATATCCGGTACCGGGGCCCCTTTTGGCACGACGGCGCCAATACGTGAATCCGCCAGTTCAATACGCGACCCCGGCATCACTTTGCCCTGCTTCTGCAAATCATCCAGGGCGTATCCCACCATAATCACCACATCCGCCTTTTGCCCTGCCGCCAGGCGGTTCGGTATCGCCTCCGCGGATTTCCCCATCGAGGGACCATGAATGATATGTAAGGTATTGCCGCTTTTTTGCTGATAGTCGGGCGCCAGTTTATCCAACGCCGCAGAGAAGCCGCCGGAAATCATCACCGTGATCTCCTGCGCGACGGCAACATGCGCATAGCCGCAGGTGAATACCACTAACGAGAAAACCCATGATTTACGTTGCATGTTCACCTCTTAACCTAAAGAATTTTGCGTTTTCAATGCCTGTCGGGAAACGCGTTGATAGAGATACAGCGTCGCCAGTAGCGCGCAGATTGCCGCAAAACTCATCCAGTAGCCGGGCGCCGCCTTATCCCCGGTGACTTTAATTAACGCGGTGGACATCGCCGGCGTAAAACCGCCAAACAGAGCGGTAGCCAGGCTGTAAGCCAGGGAAAAACCAGCGACCCTGACCGACCTGGGCATAATTTCCGTCAGCGCGGGGATCATCGCGCCGTTGTAGATGCCGTAAATAAAGGAGAGCCACAGCAGCACGGACAACATCATGGCGAAGTCCGGCATGCGGGCCAGCAGCGATAACGCAGGCCAACTGGTGAAAATAGCCAGCAGCGTCATGCTGACCAGCACGGGTTTACGACCAAACTTATCGGAAAGCATGCCGCCGATAGGCAGCCAGATGAAATTGGATATAGCCACCAATAGCGTGACCAGCAGGCTATCCGAGGCGCTTAATAACAGCACGTTTTTGCCAAAGGTTGGCGCGTAGACCGTGATCAAATAGAACGCGGTAGTGGTCATCGCCACCATTAACATCCCCGCAATCACCACCCGCCAGTTTGCCAGCAGAATAGTCAGCGATTGTCCTAAGGTCGGATGTTCCTTACGCTCTGTATACTCCGCGGTTTCATTCAGGTTGCGGCGTAAAAAGAAGATAAAAGGCACGATCAGGCAGCCAATCGCGAACGGAATTCGCCATCCCCACTGATGCAGACTCGACTCACTGAGCAGCATATTGAGCAGATAGCCCAATGAGGCGGCCACCATAATCGAGACCTGCTGACTGGCGGATTGCCAACTGGTATAGAACCCTTTACGTCCAGGTGTCGCCATTTCTGCGAGGTAAACCGAGACGCCGCCCAGTTCCGCACCAGCAGAAAAGCCCTGCAGCAGTCGGCCGCACAGCACCAGCGCCGGCGCCCACAAACCGATAGTCTGATAACCTGGCACCAGCACGATCAGGATGGTCCCCATCGCCATAATCGACAACGTGCCGATTAAACCTTTACGTCTGCCGACCTTGTCAATCCAGGCGCCTAACACCACGGCGCCAACGGGCCGCATCAAGAACCCGGCGCCGAAAACGGCGAAAGTCATCATTAAGGAAGCGAATTCATTTTCGGAAGGAAAAAAAGTATGGGCAATATAGGTGGCGTAAAAACCAAATAAAAAGAAGTCAAACTGCTCAAGAAAATTCCCTGAGGTCACTTGCAGGATCACTTTGGCCCTGGCGCGAAACACTGAAGTAGCGGCAGTTGCGGACATCACACTCTCCCTGATTAACTGAATAGTTAACTCTCATTAACATTTAGGTAACCGTAAGAGTGCGGGAAGTTGTAGCCAGGAATAAGCGCATTTTGCGCATCTATTGATGCGTCTGACACATTAATAAAGCCTGTGAGTGAAGCGACATCAACAATGACGGGGCGATGGGTTCCCCCTTCCGCCCCGCCCCTAAACACTGATAGTGTGAACTCCGCTGCATTTCCATCCCCGGCAATCCGGGCTTGAGCGGGCGTTTTAACGTATATCGCGCACGGCAACGTGATCCATGTCGTCAAAGACCTGGTTCTCGCCAACCATCCCCCAGATGAAGGTATAAGCGCGGGTACCCACCCCTGAGTGAATCGACCAGCTTGGCGAAATCACCGCCTGCTCGTTATGCATCACAATATGACGGGTCTCCTGCGGCTGCCCCATCATGTGGAACACGCAGGCGTCCTCATCCATGTTGAAATAGAAATAGACCTCCATCCGCCGCTCATGGGTATGGCAAGGCATGGTGTTCCACAGGTTACCCGGCGCCAGTTCGGTCAGGCCCATGCTGAGCTGACAGGTTTCCAGTACATCCGGCACGAAATATTTATTGATGGTGCGACGGTTGCTGGTCAGGTTGTCACCCAGCGTCACCGGCGCTACATCGGCAGGGGTGACTTTCTTCGTCGGATAAGTGGTATGCGCCGGGGCGCAGTTGTAGTAAAACTTCGCCGGTTTTGCGTGGTCGACGCTGGTAAACACCACCTCTTTCGCCCCTTTACCGACGTACAGCGCCTCACGGTGGCCGATTTCATAACATTGGCCATCAACGGTAATACAACCCGGGCCGCCGATATTAATCACCCCTAACTCACGGCGTTCGAGGAAATAGCTTACCCCAAGCTGTTTACCGACTTCGCCACCCACCGACACCCCGCGCTGCACCGGCATAACGCCGCCAACAATAATGCGGTCAATATGGCTGTACACCATGGTGTATTCATCAGCCACAAACACTCGTTCAACTAAAAACTCATTACGCAGCCCCTGGGTATCCAGAGTTTTCGCATGCGCGCTGTGGATACTTTGTCTTACGTCCACGTTAGCCTCCAGGCAGATTCTTGAATGACAAAGCCCTCCGCAGGAGGGCGAAAATAGATTAGTGATTTGCCGATGGCACCACGCTGGCGCCAGGCGCTTTCACCACCTGCGCGTTGCCAAAGCGTTTGGCATACAAGGCGGTAATAATCGGTACTAAAATCGCAGTGACGATGACGCTTGCCGCGACCAGCGCCGTCGCCGAAGCGGCCACCGGTTCAAAGGCCGGATTAATCTGCGCGATGATCACCGGGTTCGCAACCGCCGCGCCCGCTGCGGAAGAAGCCGCGACGCCAGCTGTCCCGTTACCGCCGCCGATAACCCGGTCAGCAATAATCAACGGAATGCCGGTAATGATGATGACCGCCACGCCAAGCACAATCCCCAGCAGTCCGGTATCCAGAATCACGCTCAGATTGATGGTGTTGCCCAGCGCAAAGCCAAAGAACGGAATCAGCACCGGGGTGGCTTTGCTAAAGAAGGCGCGGAAGTCGTGGTCGAGGTTACCTAAGGCAAAGCCCACCAGGAATGGCAGCACCGCGCCGATAAAATGGTGAGGCTCGAAGGAAGCCAGACCGGCGGAGCCAAGGATAACCATCGTCATCAGCGGCCCGGACTCCAGCGACATCAATACAAACGCGCCGGACTCTTCTTTACTGCCGTACTGATTCATCAGGCTGGCGTACAGGCCACCGTTTGTCATATCCATTGCCGAGACAATTGCCAACACCGACAGTCCGGCAAAGAAACCGGTCTGGACGCCGTTTTCCGGAATGACCATCGCGGCAATAAAAGCGACGATCCAGGCGACGGCAATTTTGGTGATCACTAACGTACCGGATTTACGTAATACGGTACCGGTGGCGCGCAAATCGATCGATGCGCCGATACAGAAAAACCACACCGCCAGGATCGGTACCGTGCCGCCAATCATGCCTTTGGTGAATGAACCAAAGTAATTACCGGTATCCGGCGCCAGGGTATTAAGCACCGCGCCAAGCAGCAATGGAACCAGCATCATGCCGCCAGGGATACGTTCAATGGTTGCTTTGATCTTCATTTTTTATCCTCATCTCCACCCCACCTGAACGGCAAGGATGTGACTTATTCTTTCAATATCGTTTGAAAAAATTCTTACTGTTCATTGCATTACGAACAGATGAGAAAAGTCAGGAGTCTCAGGGTTGTGCGCACCACACTGATACCATGCCGTTATCATTGATCATGTGAAATAATGATTCAATGAAAACAAAACGGCGTTTTAGTTACCGTCATCACATATCAAAAAGAAATCGAAAGATGGGAATTTATTGAAACGTTAGCGGAGGAGTAGATGCGATGTTGCGGCGGTCGGAAGCAGGATGAAAGCGGATGAACAAACACGGCAGCCCGAGTAACGGAACCAGCACGGCAAATTGACTCGATTTTTGAGGAAGATGTCCCAAATATGTCACACAAGGAAAAATCAGCGATTGGGGGGAAGTTGATAAGCAGTTGATTTTAAATGGCACGCCCTACAGGATTCGAACCTGTGACCTACGGCTTAGAAGGCCGTTGCTCTATCCAGCTGAGCTAAGGGCGCACTGAGAAGCAGGAGCTTCGGGAGGTGCAATCGCGTGAAATTATACGGTCAACCTCCGGTGAGTCAATGCATTTTGCCGGGAAAAGACAGCAGCATAGCGAGCTTGTCGATTATTAACGCGATGTCTGGTTAAGGATTGTTCGCCCTTTGCGTTCGCGACTGGCCCTCTACGCCGCCACGGCGCAGAAAAATAGCCTGTTTCTCCCTCTCTCGCAGCGTAAAACCGATAAAAACGCAAACGATAACTGACAGCGAGGCTGGCTTCTGACAAAATATCCACATCCCCCTTTCGTAAAGTGACAGATGGAATCCTCTCTCTGATGGCAGCAAAAATTATTGACGGTAAAACGATTGCGCAGCAGGTGCGCTCTGAGGTCGCGGAAAAAGTGAAGGCGCGCGTAGCGGCCGGAAAACGCGCCCCCGGGCTCGCCGTTGTGCTGGTCGGCAGCAACCCTGCGTCGCAGATTTATGTCGGCAGCAAACGCAAGGCATGTGAAGAGGTGGGTTTCGTCTCCCGCTCTTACGATCTCCCGGAAACCACCAGCGAAGCCGAGCTGCTGGAACTTATCGACACGCTGAATGCCGATAATACTATCGACGGCATCCTGGTACAGCTGCCGCTGCCTGCCGGTATCGACAACGTTAAAGTCCTCGAGCGCATTGCGCCGGACAAAGACGTCGACGGCTTCCATCCGTATAACGTTGGTCGTCTGTGTCAACGCGCGCCGCGTCTGCGTCCATGTACGCCGCGCGGTATCGTTACCCTGCTTGAGCGCTACAATATCGATACCTATGGCCTCAACGCGGTGGTGATTGGCGCTTCTAACATCGTCGGTCGTCCGATGAGCATGGAGCTGCTGCTGGCGGGCTGTACCACTACCGTCACCCACCGTTTCACCAAAAACCTGCGCCACCATGTTGAAAATGCCGATCTGCTGATTGTCGCAGTCGGTAAACCGGGCTTTATCCCGGGCGAGTGGATTAAAGAAGGCGCCATCGTGGTGGACGTCGGCATTAACCGTCTGGAAAGCGGCAAAGTGGTCGGCGACGTGGTGTTTGAAGACGCGGCGGAACGCGCGTCCTACATTACGCCAGTGCCTGGCGGCGTCGGCCCAATGACCGTAGCCACGCTGATTCAGAATACGCTGCAGGCGTGCGAAGAGTATCACGACATTCAGGAGGCCTAAGATGGCGAATTTTTCTCTGGGCAAACACCCGCATGTTGAACTATGTGACCTGCTGAAGCTGGAAGGCTGGAGCGAAAGCGGCGCGCAGGCCAAAATCTTCATCGCCGAAGGACTGGTGAAAGTCGACGGCGCGGTGGAAACCCGCAAACGCTGTAAAATCGTTGCCGGGCAAACGGTGACCTTTGACGGTCAAAGCATTACCGTGATTGCCTAATCCTCTCTGGCGCCGGATCCGGCGCCAGCGCTCTCCCGCAGGAAAATCAGAATAATGCGGGGATGTAATCCTCAAATACCCTACTGATAATAGGCTTTTATTTGTAGAATATAAGCCAATGCCAACTATCATCACTCATGCCGCTGTTCCACTGTGCCTGGGATTAGGGCTGGGACGCAAAATTATTCCCCCGCGCCTGATGCTGGCCGGCGTAGCGCTGGCGATGTTGCCGGATGCCGACGTGCTGGCATTTAAGTTCGGCGTCGCCTACGGCAACGTTTTCGGCCACCGCGGATTTACCCACTCGTTACTGTTCGCGCTGGTGGTACCTTTGCTGTGTCTGGCGATAGCTGGCAGGAAATTTCGCTGCGGGCTGGTGCGCAGTTGGGCGTTTCTTAGCGTCTGCCTGTTATCACATAGCCTGCTCGACGCCCTCACCGACGGCGGCAAAGGCGTTGGCTGGCTGTGGCCCTGGTCCGATGAGCGCTTCTTCCTGCCCTGGCAGGTGATTAAAGTGGCGCCATTCGCGCTATCGCTTTATGCCACGCCTTATGGCCATCAGGTGATCCTCTCCGAGCTACAGTGGGTCTGGCTGCCGGCAAGCGTACTGGCGTTACTCCTCTGGTTATATCGTCAATCTATTCAACGTTAAGGGACTACTATGCGTAAAACGACCATCCTCGCCGCAGCATTGCTGGCAATTTCGTCCATCTCTCATGCCGATGAGCGTACCACCGCCGTCTATGCTCTCTCTTCAGGAATTGCCAGCATCGGCAGTTCGGCCCTGGTGAGCGGTATTATTCTCTCGCCGGTCATGGTCCCCGTCGCACTGATCACCGCTTCTGTCGACAAAAACAAAAAGCAAAAAACCGCGCTGCTGACCACCAAAGATCCTAAGCAGAACACCGTTAAAATGGTGCTGCCGCTGCAGGCGGTCGAAGAGGCTAATCTCAAAACCGGGGATAAACTGACGCTGGAGAAAGCCCCGGAAGGCACCGGCGCATTGCTGAAAAAAGAAGATAAGGTCCTGGCCCACATGGTGAATCAAGAGGACGCGTCGCTCTCCGCTAACCAACCGCTGTCGGCGAAATGAAGCGCCTGGCGCTCGCCTTATGCCTGGGGGCAGCATCGTTAAGCGTGACGGCTGCCAGCACCGATTGCGGCGCTGGGTCGCCATCGGCAGAAACTATCGCCGCCACCATGCATCAGGCGCAACGGCTCAAACAGCAATTGAACAGCGAGCCGGAGCGGGTGGTTATTTTAGTGCGCCAGGGTCAGGATATGTCCAGCCGCGGGCTGACCTGGTCTCACGCAGGTTACGCCCTCCGACAGGCCGATAATAGCTGGCGGGTGTACCATAACCTGAATACCTGCGGTACGGCGCGGTCAGCGCTGTACGTACAGGGGCTTTATGAGTTTCTCGCCGATGAACTGGTTAACCAGCAGATAGCGGTTTTACGCCCGCGCGGCGAACTTAACGCCGCCTTACAAGAACTTTTACAAAGTCCTGTCAAACTGAACCTGTTCCACAGCGCGCGGTATAACCTGATCGCCTGGCCCTTCTCCGGGCCGTATCAAAACTCTAACGGCTGGCTGCTGGAACTCTTCGCCCGCGCCAACGACGGCCATATCTGGTCGCGTCAGCAGGCCAGAGACTGGCTGGCGCAGGAGTCGTACCAACCCTCGCTGGTCGACGTCACGCTTTTTGAGCGCCTGGGCGCAAAGGTGGTGGCCAGCAATGTTTTTACCGACGATCAGCCGGATGAGCTATTGGCGCAAGGTAAAGTGGGTTTAAATAGCGGCGATAGCGTGATTCGGTTTATCGCGCGTTACAGCCGGGCGATACCCGGCTGTCAGCATCTGAATCTACCCGACTCTGTTTGCGTTTTTATACCTGAACACCAGGTTCAATAAACCCTGAACGCAAAAAGGCCACGCAAGCGTGGCCTTTATATTAGATATGGCGTTTACTTACGGCGCCAGGTAGTGCCCTGCGGGCCGTCTTCTAACACAATACCCATCTCGTTAAGACGATCGCGGGCCGCATCCGCCGCCGCCCAGTCTTTCGCTTTACGCGCATCCAGACGCTGTTGAATAAGCCCTTCGATTTCCGCCACTTCGCCATCATCGGCCTGCGCGCCGCTCTGCAGGAAAGCGTCCGGCTCCTGCTCAAGCAGACCCAGCACCGAGGAGAGCTTACGCATATGGGCCGCCAGCGCGTTCGCGGCCGCCGCGTCTTCCGTTTTCAGGCGGTTCACTTCACGCGCCATATCGAACAGCACCGAGTAGGCTTCCGGCGTGTTGAAGTCGTCATCCATCGCTTCAATAAAGCGCGCTTCGAAGGCTTCGCCGCCGGCAGGCTGCGCGGATTTGTCGGTCCCGCGCAGCGCGGTGTACAGACGCTCCAGCGCCGAACGCGCCTGCTTGAGGTTCTCTTCGCTGTAGTTCAGCTGGCTGCGATAGTGGCCGGACATCAGGAAGTAGCGGATGGTTTCGGCATCGTAGTACTTCAGCACGTCGCGAACGGTAAAGAAGTTGCCCAGCGATTTCGACATTTTCTCGCGATCGACCATCACCATTCCGGAGTGCATCCAGTAGTTGACATATTCGCCGTCGTGGGCGCAGGTCGATTGCGCGATTTCGTTTTCGTGATGCGGGAACATCAGATCCGAACCGCCGCCGTGAATATCAAAGTGATTACCCAGCTGTTTGCAGTTCATCGCCGAGCATTCAATGTGCCAGCCTGGACGCCCTTCACCCCACGGTGACGGCCAGCTCGGCTCGCCCTCTTTCGACATCTTCCACAGGACGAAGTCCATTGGGTTACGCTTGACGTCAACCACGTCGACGCGAGCGCCCGCCTGCAGCTGGTCGAGATCCTGGCGCGACAGCAGACCGTAGTTAGGGTCGGTCGGCACGTCGAACATCACGTCGCCGTTATCCGCCACATAAGCGTGACCGCGGGCGATCAGCTGCTCGGTGATTTCGATAATTTCAGCGATATGGTGGGTGGCGCGCGGCTCGTTGTCCGGGCGCAGAATGTTCAGAGCGTCAAAATCTTTATGCATTTCGGCGATCATGCGATCGACCAGCGCGACAAAGCTTTCGCCGTTTTCATTAGCGCGCTTAATGATTTTATCGTCGATATCGGTAATATTGCGCACGTACTTCAGCTTGTAACCAAGGAAGCGCAGATAGCGAGCGACAACGTCGAAGGAGACGAAGGTGCGGCCATGGCCGATATGACAGAGATCGTAAACGGTAATTCCACACACGTACATGCCAACTTCCCCGGCATGAATAGGTTTAAATTCTTCTTTTTGGCGCGTCAGTGTATTAAAAATTTTTAACATCGAAGATTCCGTGTAGACGTGTGTGGATATAAGTCGCTTATTCTAACCCTAATTCAAACCGGAAGCAGCACACATTGCAAGGTGCATCGACCCCCGCGGTTATGCTATAACAGCCACCTATGTCATACCCAACCTTGGGTTCAGCACTACAATCATCGGAACAGGATGCAAAAATGGTTACTTTCCACACCAATCATGGCGATATCGTAATCAAAACGTTTGACGACAAAGCGCCGGAAACAGTTAAAAACTTCCTGGACTACTGCCGCGAAGGTTTCTACGACAACACCATTTTCCACCGTGTTATCAACGGCTTCATGATTCAGGGCGGCGGCTTTGAGCCGGGCATGAATCAGAAAGCGACCAAATCTCCGATTCAGAACGAAGCTAACAACGGTCTGAAAAATACCCGTGGTACGCTGGCGATGGCCCGTACTCAGGCCCCGCACTCCGCCACCGCGCAGTTCTTCATCAACGTAGTAGACAACGACTTCCTGAACTTCTCTGGCGAAAGCCTGCAGGGTTGGGGCTACTGCGTCTTTGCCGAAGTGGTTGAAGGCATGGACGTGGTCGACAAAATCAAAGCGGTTGCCACCGGCCGCAGCGGCATGCATCAGGATGTGCCGAAAGAAGACGTTGTCATCAAAAGCGTCACCGTCAGCGAATAATTCGTGGCGACACTTTTTATTGCAGACCTGCATCTGCAAACAGAAGAACCGGCGATCACCGCCGGTTTTCTGCGTTTTTTACAGGGGGAAGCCCGTCAGGCTGACGCCCTGTATATCCTTGGCGATCTGTTCGAGGCGTGGATCGGCGATGACGATCCGAACCCGCTGCATCAGCAAATCGCTTCGGCCATCAAAGCCGTCGTCGACGCCGGCGTACCCTGCTACTTCATCCACGGCAACCGCGATTTTCTCGTCGGTCAGCGCTTCGCCCGCCAGAGCGGCATGATCCTGCTCGCTGAAGAAGAGCGGTTGGATCTCTATGGCCGTGAAGTGTTGATTATGCATGGCGACACTTTATGTACCGACGACCCCGGTTACCTGGCGTTTCGCGCTAAAGTCCATACCCCGTGGATCCAACGTCTGTTTCTCGCCCTGCCGCTGTTTATCCGCCGCCGCATCGCCGCCAAAATGCGCGCCGATAGCAAAGCCGCCAACAGCAGCAAATCGATGGAAATTATGGATGTGAATCCGCAGGCGGTCGTTGACGCGATGGAGCGGCATCAGGTGCAGTGGCTGATTCACGGCCATACCCATCGCCCGGCCGTCCATGAACTGCTAGCCAACGGTCAGCCCGCATGGCGCGTGGTCCTCGGCGCGTGGCACAGCGAAGGGTCAATGGTGAAAGTCAGCGCCGATGGCGTCGAACTCATCCATTTCCCGTTTTAATTTCGCCAACGATTTCCCTGTATTTCCGCCGACGCAACCGTTTTCCTTGCCGGGATATCGTGCTATTCTCTGTGGCCTCTAAAGCAGTGTGAAGCACACCCACAGGAGTTTTCAGACGCATGTCTTCCCGCAATAATCCGGCGCGTATCGCCATCGTGATGGGGTCCAAAAGCGACTGGGCTACCATGCAGTTCGCCGCAGAAATCCTTGATACCCTGAACGTTCCGCACCATGTTGAAGTGGTTTCCGCCCACCGTACGCCCGATAAATTGTTTAGCTTCGCCGAAAGCGCCGAAAGCAACGGTTATCAGGTGATCATCGCCGGTGCGGGCGGCGCGGCGCATTTGCCGGGCATGATTGCAGCGAAAACTCTGGTGCCGGTGCTTGGCGTGCCGGTTCAGAGCGCGGCATTAAGCGGCGTTGACAGCCTCTACTCTATCGTTCAAATGCCCCGCGGCATCCCGGTCGGCACGCTGGCCATCGGCAAAGCCGGCGCCGCTAACGCCGCCCTGCTCGCCGCGCAAATTCTCGCCCAGCATGATGCCGAACTGCACCAGCGTCTGAGCGCCTGGCGTCAGGCGCAAACCGATGAGGTGCTGGATAACCCGGACCCGCGAGGTGCGGCATGAAACAGGTTTGCGTCCTCGGTAACGGACAGTTAGGCCGCATGCTGCGTCAGGCCGGTGAACCGCTGGGCATCGCCGTCTGGCCGGTTGGCCTGGAAGCCGACCCGGAAGCAGTGCCATTCCAGCAAAGCGTCATCACCGCTGAAATCGAGCGCTGGCCGGAAACCGCCCTGACCCGCGAACTGGCGCGCCATCCGGCTTTCGTCAACCGCGACGTTTTTCCGATCATCGCCGACCGCCTGACCCAGAAACAGTTGTTCGACAAACTTGGCCTCGCCACCGCGCCGTGGCAGCTACTGGCGGATAAAAGCGAGTGGCCCGCCGTGTTTGCCCGTCTGGGCGAACTGGCTATCGTCAAGCGCCGCGTCGGCGGCTACGATGGCCGCGGGCAGTGGCGTCTACGCGAGAACGAAACCGCACAACTGCCGGATGATAATTACGGCGAGTGTATCGTCGAGCAGGGAATTAACTTCTCTGGCGAAGTATCGCTGGTCGGTGCCCGCGGCCGCGACGGCAGCACGGTGTTTTATCCGCTGACCCGCAACCTGCACCAGGACGGCATTCTGCGCGCCAGCGTCGCCTTCCCGCAGGCCAATGCGCGCCAGCAGGCGCAGGCCGAAAGCATGCTGACGGCGATCATGAACGAGCTCGACTACGTGGGCGTGATGGCCATGGAGTGCTTCGTCACCGCCGAGGGACTGCTGATCAACGAACTGGCGCCGCGCGTGCACAACAGCGGCCACTGGACGCAGAACGGCGCTTCCATTAGCCAGTTTGAACTGCACCTGCGCGCCATCACCGATCTACCGCTGCCGCCGCCGGTGGTCAACAGCCCATCGGTGATGATCAACCTGATCGGCAGCGATCTGAACTACGACTGGCTGAAACTGCCGCTGGTACATCTGCACTGGTACGACAAAGAAGTTCGTCCGGGGCGTAAAGTCGGGCACTTGAATCTGACCGACAGCGATACCGATCGCCTGAGCGCCACGCTGGAAGCGCTGAAACCGCTCCTGCCAGCCGAATACGCCAGCGGCGTTTTCTGGGCGCAGTCGCAGCTTAATTAAGCCATTCGTGCCGGGGATTTGATCTATCCCCTTCCCCGGCATGCCCTTCGGCGCGTAGAATCCCCACCTCGCAGTAAGCACATCCCGGTTTTAACTCAAAAGGACGACCCATGGAAAATGGGACACACTATCGCGCCATCCTCAGCGCGGATACGCCGCTTATCGACGTCCGCGCGCCGGTGGAATTTCAGCAAAGCGCGATGCCCGCGGCGATTAACCTGCCGCTGATGAACGACGAAGAACGCGCCGCCGTCGGCACCTGTTACAAGCGCCAGGGGCCGGAAGCGGCATTAACCCTCGGACATAAACTGGTCGATGGCGACCTGCGCGCCAGCCGCCTCAAGGCGTGGCTGTCGGCCTGCGCCCGCTATCCACAGGGCTATCTGTGCTGCGCCCGCGGCGGCCAGCGCTCGCATATCGTGCAGCAGTGGCTGCGTGAAGCTGGCGTCGATTATCCGCTGATTGTCGGCGGCTACAAAGCGCTACGCCAGGCGGCAATACAGGCTACCGAGGAGCTGGTACAGCGCCCTATCGTGCTGATTGGCGGCTGCACCGGCAATGGCAAAACCCAGCTGGTTTGCTCGCGCCCGGACGGTATCGATCTTGAAGGTCACGCCCACCACCGCGGTTCGTCATTTGGCCGTACGTTGCAGCAGCAACACCCGCAGGCGACGTTCGAAAACCATCTGGCGGTCTCCCTGCTTAAAAAGGCTGAACAACAAACACGTTGGGTGCTGGAAGATGAAGGCCATATGATTGGCGCGAACCACCTGCCGGAGTGTCTGCGTATACGCATGGCGCAATCGCCGCTGGCGGTGGTGGAAGATCCGTTTGACGTTCGTCTGGAGCGACTGCGAGAAGAGTACTTCGAACGTATGCACCGCGACTTTATTGCCGCCTATGGCGAAGAGAAAGGCTGGCAGGAATATAGCGAGTATCTGCATCACGGGCTGTTTGCCATCCGGCGTCGGCTGGGGCTACAGCGCTTTGCTCAGTTAACCGAACTACTCGACGCGGCATTGTTGCAGCAACAGCGTACCGCCAGTACCGAAGCTCACTTCACCTGGCTGGTCCCGCTGTTAAATGAATACTACGACCCAATGTATCGCTATCAGTTGGGGAAAAAAGCCGGAAAAATTATTTTTCGCGGCAACTGGCAGGAGGTCGCCGCCTGGCTGAAGAAGTAGCTCCCCCAACCAGACGGTTTCCCGGGTAGCGGCTGGCGCCTTACCCGGGCTACCAATGGCACTGGGCCACCCATTGCACTGGATCTGTAGGCCCGCGCAAGCGCAGCGCCGCCGGGCAATATCCGCGGATAAGGAGCCGTTTTTGCGCCGGATGGCGGCTGCGCCTTATCCGGCCTACGGTCCGTGCGGCCTGCCTTTAATTTATTCACCACGCTGACTGAAACTGCCGGTGTTGATGGCCTCAAAATCGCTGAGACGTTACCGGAAGGCCGGGGCAGCCCGCATGGATGCGGGCTGAGGGCCGTGATTTGCAAGGACGCTGCCTCGGCCCGACCCGAAGCCTGCAGGGATAAGTCGAAGGTACCACGAAGTGGCGATTTTGGCGGCCAGAGCCCGGGAGTACAGAGGGCGGCGGCGACTGGCCGCCCTTTGTGCGCTCCCTGCGCCACGGAAAACATATTGCAGAAAAATTAACCGGGAGCGCAAGATACTCTGGAGCGAAACGAGATAAACGCTTTTCTCAAGCTAAAAGGTTGCAAACCGTTAACAGTATCTACTCCCGCTTAGCGCAGCGCAAGCCGGGGAAATTCCCGGCTTGCGGCGGCTCATCGTCAGAAGTCGTAGCGCAGACGCACCAGGTTCATATCGCCCAGATCATCGGTGCTGGAAGTAAACACGTGCTCGTAATCAACACGGAAACCGTAATCCAGCTGGAAGCTAACACCCAAACCGTTATCAATACGCTGGTAGTTGCGGCCATTCACGTACTCCAGACGGTCGCCCATAAAGTACGGCTGAATAGATTTAACAGCGTATTGATTGATCGGGAATTTATAGCCAGCAAAGTATTCAATACCCCAGGCATCGCCGGCGAAGTAATCATGCACATTGGTTTTCTTGGTAGTCAGGAAGTTCTGATACCAACCGCCGCCGAAGGAGAAGGTCCAGTTATCCGGGGTCCAGCTCAGCGCGGTACCGACAATATTCTGGTCGTAGGTTTTGCTATCGGAGCTTGACGGGTCGCGCATTTCGGCGCGGGTGTAGTTCCACGCGGTACCCCAGGTCAGGTCTTTCATGATGTGGTAATCCACGCCGATAGACCCGCCGCCTTTACGTTTGTAGCGCAGACCATCGCCCGGCAGATACTCACTATCTTCAAACAGATAGGATCCGTACAGATCGACATCACCGACGGTTTTCTTATATTTCAACATATTGCGTGAACGATAAGAACCATCGTAGTCGCCGTTAATACCGTTACCCGGAGCCTGACCGATCATATCGTAGTCCCAGATATCGGTTTTCACGCCGACGACATCATAGTAAATACTGTTCTGCTGACCGTAGGTTAATGTCCCCCAGGTATCGCTCTTCAGACCGGTATAAAGCATACGACGAGTGGTATTGTTCGCCCCTTCCGCGTAGTGATTGTCCCAATCGAACAGCGCCGGAATATTCACGCCCAATTCGTAGTAGCTGATCCAGCTAATATCATCAAACAGATAGTAATCAGCGGCGAAGCGGAAACGGGTGCCGCCGTCGAAACCGTTACGCTTGTAGGAACCTTTATCGCCATCGCCGGTCATCATGTTGAACTGCGGACGAATACTGCCGCCGACGGTAAAGTTAAGGCGGCTTAACGGATCGCCCGCCTGCGGATCTTGTTTCAGCAGCGTAATCTCAGCCTGGGATGCAAAAGAGGTTAACGCTAATGCTGCGCCGATCGAGATCGCCAGCGCTTTTATTTTATGTGCCATGCTTTTTCCTTGAGTAATAAGCAACCTTATATTTGCCAGTTGAATATTAACTGCGAATTAGCACGACGTGTTGTTGGGTTTTTAATGTTTTGTGCGCTTAAAAATCAAGGGATTATCATTTTGTGCCGTTAAAATAAAAGCGCCGCGAAATTGCGCGGCGCTTCATAAAAATGAAATCTATTTACTGGTTAAATTGTCGGAATAACGCTTTTCCTTTTAATAAGCGTAATCCCAACCATCCGCCGCACAACGATAATAATATAGCGCCGGATGATGGCAGCATAACCCACAGCCGCCAGTCCGGCGTCCATGGAAAATCAAACACTTTGGTTTGCAGCATCGCCAGCGCCACCTCGGCGCCAATGGCCGCCACCAGCCCCGACACCACGCCAAGCAGAGCGAACTCCGCCCACAGCGTGGTACGTAGCAAGGTTTTACCGGCCCCCAGCGTCCGCCAGACGACCAGCTCCTGATGCCGCTGACGCATCCCGACCTGTACCTGAGCCAGCAGCAATAGCACGCCGCAGGCGGTGACCAGCACCACCATGACCTCCAGCGCGCGACTTACCTGCGTCAACACCTGGCCTACCTGGCGCAGGATGGCGCCGATATCCAGCAGGCTAACAGTGGGGAACTCGCGATTAAGCTGGGTCAGCATCGCGTTGCCATTATCCCAACGGAAGCTGGTGAGCCAGCTTTGCGGCTGCCCATCCAGCGCCCCTGGCGGGAAAATAAAGAAGAAGTTTGGCCGCAGGCTCTCCCAGTCAACTTTGCGCACGCTGGTCACCTTAGCGTTAAATTGCTGAGTGTCGCCGGTAAAGGTGACGCTATCACCGATCCTGACGCCCAACCGCTGCGCCAGCCCCTCTTCAATCGACACCTCGCCCGCCTTCGGCGGCCAACTGCCGGCCACCAGCGGATTATGATCCGGGCGCTGCTCGCTCCAGGTGAGATTAAGCTCGCGGTTTAGCGCTTCGTCTTTATTCCCTTCCGTCGTCTGACCGTTAATCTGCGTCAGACGCGCGCGCACGATGGGATAAAACTCCGCCGCCCGGGTCTGGTGTTCGGCAAGGAATGTCTTCACCGGCACCACCTGTTCGGGAGCGATATTAATCAGGAAGTAGTTCGGGCTTTCCGGCGGCAGCTGCTGTTGCCAACGATCGAGCAGATCGCCGCGCAGCACCAGCAGAAGCGCCAGCAGCATAAACGACAGCGAAAACGCCGCCAGTTGGCTCAGCGTTGACCACGGCTGGCGCAACAGACGGTTCACCGCCAGGCGTAGCGGTAACGCTTTTAGCGTGACGCGCTTGAGCAACCACAGCAAGGCCCAGCCTACCAGCCCGCATAGCAGCGCCAGCACCAAGGCCCCGACCAGCACCGACCACAGCAGCGGGCTACCGCCCATCAGCCATGCCAGTCCGCCGACAACCACCGCACAAACCACCGGAATATAGTGTTTTAGCGGCCAGACGTTAGCCACCACATCTTGCCGCAATACCCGCAGCGGCAGAGTCGCCAGCAGCAGCCGGTACGGCCGCCAGCCGACCAGCAGCGAAATCACCACCATCGCGCCGATTGCCCACAACCACGGCCAGCCGCTGGCGGGCGACAGCGCGGCGGGCAGCACTGGCTTAAGCATCAACAGCAGGGCTTTTTCCAGCAGCAGCCCCATCGCGCCCCCCGCCGCCACGGCCAGCGCCAGCAACATTAGCCACTGACCGACGATAAGTTTACGTAGCTGCGCCCGCCCGGCGCCTAAGGTTTTGAGAATAGCGACCAGATCGTAGCGGCTGCGGCAGTAATGGCCCATCGCTACCGCTACCGCGGCGACCGCCAGCAGCAACGTTAGTAACGCGGACAGCAGTAAAAATTGCTGCGAGCGCTCCAGCGATTTACCCAACGCGCTATCATCCTGCTCCAGGCCAATCCAGCGATGTTCCGCGCCAAGCTTCGGCAGCAGCCACCGCTCGTAAGCCGCCAGCTGCTGTGCGCTACCGGCGAATTTATAGCGCCAGGAGACGCGGCTGCCGGGCTGTACCGCGCCGGTTTTCGCCACGTCGGCGATATTCATCATTAGCCGCGGCGCCATCTGGAAGGGGTTGAATCCGGCGTCCGGCTCTTGAATGACCTCGCCAGCGATGCGCAAGGTGGCGTCGCCAACGTCAATGTTATCGCCGGTTTTCAGGTTCAGTAATGCCATCAGCCTTGGCGCCAGCAGGACGCTGCCGCGCTGCGGTTTTAATCCCGCCGGTGCGGTCTCCAGCGTGCCGTACAGCGGATAAGTATCATCAACCGCCTTCACATCCGCCAGCTGCGGGGTATCGCCAGCGAAAGTCATGGTGGCGAAGTTCAGCTGTTCGCCGACGGTTAACCCTAGCGTACGCGCCTGGGCGAGCCACTCGGCAGGCACTACGCGTGAACTGCGCAGGGTGCGATCCCCGGCCATGAATTCGCGGCTTTGCTGGCTAAGCCCTTTTTCCATACGGTCGCTGATTGAGCCCAGCGCCAGCACGCAGGCCACCGCCATGCTTAATGCCAGCCAGACGATGAGCAGCGAAGGTGAGCGCCATTCGCGCCAGAACCAGCGGGCTATCATGCTTCCTCCTGCAACTTGCCATCCACCAGGCGTAAGCGACGATCGCAGCGCGCCGCCAGCAGCGGATCGTGGGTCACCAGAATCAGCGTGGTACCGTGTTCGCGGTTGAGCGAGAACAGCAGATCGGCGATTTTATCGCCGGTGTGACGGTCGAGATTGCCGGTCGGCTCATCGGCAAACAGCAGCGCCGGACGGCCGTTAAAGGCGCGAGCCAGCGCCACTCGCTGCTGCTCGCCGCCGGAAAGCTGCGCCGGCAAATGGTGCAGCCGTTTGCCAAGCCCCAGCTGTTCAAGCAGCGCGCGCGCATCGCCACGGCTCTGGCTATCGCTGGCGCCGCGCAGCAATGCCGGCAGCTCGACGTTCTCAAGGGCGTTTAGCGTCGGAATCAACATAAACGATTGAAAGACAAAGCCTACGTGCTTTGCGCGTAGCCTCGCGCGCGCCTCTTCATCCATTTGATGCAGCGGCTGCCCCAGAAGAGACACTTCGCCGCTGCTGCCGTCGTCGAGCCCGGCAAGTATCGCCAGCAGCGTGGATTTCCCGGAACCGGACTCGCCAATCAGGGCGATGGTTTGCGCCGGTTTGACAACCAGCTCAACTCCGGTAAGGATGGACAGCTGATGCTCTCCCTGACCGACGGATTTCTTAAGATGATGAACTTCAAGTATGTTTTCCGCTGGCATTTGCCTTTCCTGTTTATGGTTCTGTTTACCTGCCGCGCAATGGCGGCGGATACGCTGTTAGTGCTTGGCGATAGCCTGAGCGCCGGCTATCGGATGGCGGCGAATACTGCCTGGCCTGCTCTGCTCAATGATAAGTGGCAGGCCAAAACGACGGTGGTCAATGCCAGTATCAGCGGCGATACATCGCAGCAGGGCCTGGCGCGCCTGCCGGCGCTACTGAAGCAGCACCAACCGCGCTGGGTGCTGGTGGAACTGGGCGGCAACGACGGGCTGCGCGGTTTCCCGCCGCAGCAAACGGAGCAGACGCTACGCACCGTTATTCAGGATATCAAAGCGGCGAAGGCCCAACCGCTGCTGATGCAAATACGCCTGCCTGCCAACTATGGGCGCCGTTATAATGAAGCCTTTAGCGCGATTTATCCGCAGCTGGCCAAAGAGTTCGATATTCCTCTGCTGCCCTTTTTTATGGAGGAGGTTTATCTCAAGCCACAATGGATGCAGGACGACGGCATTCATCCTAATCGCGATGCGCAACCGTTTATTGCCGACTGGATGGCAACCCGGTTGGCTCCCTTAGTTAATCATGACTCCTGAACGCCGGGAGTCATTCACAGGTAAAGTTATGCAAAAATCGGTTTTAGTTACAGGATGTTCCAGCGGAATTGGCCTCGAAAGCGCGCTCGATTTAAAGCGTCAGGGCTTCCGGGTACTGGCCGCCTGCCGTAAGGGGGAGGATGTCGCCCGTATGCAGGAGCTGGGTCTGACCGGTATTTTGTTGGATCTCGATGATCCGCAAAGCGTCGAAAATGCCGCCGCCGAGGTCATCGCGCTAACCGAGAACCGCCTGTACGGCCTGTTCAATAATGCTGGCTACGGCGTCTACGGCCCGCTCACCACCATCAGCCGTCAGCAGATGGAACAGCAGTTTTCCGCCAACTTTTTCGGCGCTCATCAGCTCACCATGCTGCTGCTGCCTGCCATGCAGCCGCACGGTGAAGGCCGCATCGTGATGACCTCTTCGGTGATGGGGCTGATTTCCAGCCCCGGCCGCGGCGCCTATGCCGCCAGTAAATACGCGCTGGAGGCGTGGTCCGATGCGCTGCGCATGGAACTCCGCCACAGTGGCATAAAAGTCAGCCTGATTGAGCCTGGACCAATCCGCACCCGCTTTACCAACAATGTTAACCAGACCGGCGACAAGACGGTAGAAAACCCCGGTATTGCCGCGCGCTTTACGCTCGGCCCGGAGGCGGTGGTGGAAAAAGTGCGTCACGCCTTCGTCAGCGACAAGCCGAAACTGCGCTATCCGGTGACGCTGGTCACCCACGCGGTAGGCTGGTTAAAACGCCTGCTGCCGGCCCGTGCGATGGACAAAATTATCCAGGGCTGAGTTGAAGCGCTGAATGTCGCCCCCATCTAAAACAGAAATCGACCAACGAGATACGCTCATGTCCGAACAGAATATTGTCAATATTACCGAAGCTAATCTGCAGCAGACGCTGCAGCAATCCATGAACGCGCCGGTGCTGTTTTATTTCTGGTCCGCCCGTAGCCAGCACTGCGAACAACTGACGCCGGTGCTTGAGCGCCTGGCCGCCCAATACCACGGTCAGTTTACGCTGGCGAAGGTAGATTGCGACGCGGAGCAAATGCTGGCTTCGCAGTTTGGTCTGCGCGCGATCCCAACGGTGTATCTTTTCCAGAACGGCCAGCCGGTAGATGGTTTTGAAGGCCCGCAGCCGGAAGAGGCCATCCGCGCCCTGCTGGATAAAGTGCTGCCGCGCGAAGAAGAATTGAAAGCGCAGGAAGCGCAGGCGCTGATGCAGGAAGAAAAATACGCCGACGCGCTGCCGCTGCTGAAAGACGCCTGGCAGTTGTCTAACCAGGATAGCCAGATTGGCCTGCTGCTGGCGGAAACGCTAATTGCCCTGCAGCGTTCCGATGAAGCTGAAAGCGTGCTGAAAACTGTGCCGCTGCAGGATCAGGACACCCGTTATCAGGGGCTGGTGGCGCAGATTGAACTGCTTAAACAAGCGGCTGATACCCCGGAAATCCAGCAACTTCAGCAGCAGGTCGAGCAGAACCCGGACGACGCGGCGCTGGCGTCTCAGCTGGCGTTGCAGCTGCACCAGGTCGGGCGCAACGAAGAAGCGCTGGCGCTGCTGTTCACGCATCTGCAAAAAGATTTAGGCGCCGGCGATGGCCAGGTGCGCAAAATGCTGCAGGAGATCCTCGCGGCGCTCGGCACCGGCGACGCCCTGGCGGCGAAATACCGCCGCCAGCTGTATTCATTGCTGTACTAATCAGAGGCGCTGACCCGGATAGCGCTACGCTTATCCGGGCTACAGATTACGCCGTGGTAGCCCGGAGAAGGCGCAACGCGCCGCCTCCGGGAATACTTACGGGCGCTTTTTCAACTGCGTCACAACCAATTGATGGCGGGCATTGAAGAACTTCCGGTAGGTCAGATAACCGGCGATAATCGTCGACAGACTGGCGGTCGATAGCAACATAAACGTGACCATAATCTGATACTTAATCGCCTTCACCGGATCTATCCCGGCGAAAATCAACCCCGACATCATGCCCGGTAAACTCACCAGCCCGACCGTTTTCGCCGAATCTACCGTGGGAATCAACGATGCGCGTATGCTATCGCGGATCAGCCGCGCGGAGGCCATCTTCGGCGTCGCGCCAAGACTTAGCTTCTCCTGAATCTGCTGCTGCTCGCTGTTAAAACGCTGGCCCATATTGTTGTAGCACAGCCCTACCGCCACCATGGCGTTACCGGCCACCATGCCGGCAATCGGAATAACCTGCATCGGCACAAAGGCGATCGACCCCGAGAAGACCAGCACCGCCAGGGTTAGTCCGGCGCCAGTGGTAATAGCGATAAACGATGAAACAAAAGCTTTATCGATATATTTACTGCGCTTCTTCGCATTCCACGCCGCGTTAAAGCAGATAAACAGCACCATCAATAGCGTCAACACCGCATGATTGACGTTAAAGATATATTTCAGCACGTAGCCGACGATAATCAATTGCACTATCGCCCGGCAAATACTCCAGATGATATCTTTTTCCAGCGCCAATTTTTCCCGATAGCTGACGACGATTGCCACCAGCACCAGCACCATCGAGAGCGCCAGCGACTCGTTAGTAATATTATGCCCGTTCATTTTTTACCTCCTGCATTTTCCCGCCGGCAGGCTGTAGCGTGATCACTTCATCAGCGTGGGCAATTTCGTTCTGATCGTGAGTGACCCACAGAATGGCCCCCCCTTTTTCCGTCGCGTAGCGATGAATAATCTCGTTAACGTTGCGCTTATTACTTTCATCCAGCGCGCTGGTAATTTCATCAAGCAGCAGAACCTGCGGTAGAAACTGCAAATTACGAATGAGCGAGACCCGCTGTTTTTCACCGCCGGAAAGCTCATTAATGGATTTCTCCAGCGTATTATCCGCCAGCCCGAAGCGTTCGAGATCGGCAACCAGCGCTTTAGGATCCGGCTGTTTGTTGCGGATCTGCCATGGGAAGACCAGGTTGTCATAAACCGAATCGCCGAACAGCGCCGGGGTTTGCGCGCAATAAGAAACCTGCTGGCGATAGTTTTCCGGCGACAGCGTGGCGATATCTTTATCGTTGAAAAAAATCTCGCCGCTGGTCGGGCTCAGCAGCGAGGCGATAATTTTCAGCAGCGTACTTTTGCCGCATCCGGATGGCCCGGTAATCAACTTAAATTCCCCGGCCGCAATCCGGAGATCGATATTATTCAGGATGACCGCGTCGTCGGTTTTAAAACCGACGCCCTCGAGGCGCAAAATCGCGTTATTTTCCTTCATTATATGTCCAGTTTATTTCCTAAAACCCAAACAGTTTACTCCAGTTTTCTTTCACCGGAACAAGGAGAAAGTTATACTCTGTTTAAACATGCGCCATTTCGCTGCGGCGCCCATCAGGCAACAAGACAGGAGGTTTTTGATGCTGATTTTTATCCCCGTTCTTATTTTTGTCGCACTGGTCATTGTGGGGGCGGCAGTAAAAATCGTGCCGCAGGGATATCAATGGACCGTCGAACGCTTTGGCCGCTACACGCAGACGCTGCAGCCGGGTTTAAGTTTAGTGGTGCCGTTTATGGACCGCATCGGCCGTAAAGTGAACATGATGGAGCAGGTGCTGGATATCCCTTCGCAGGAAGTCATCTCTCGCGATAACGCCAACGTCACTATTGACGCCGTCTGCTTCATTCAGGTGATCGATGCGCCAAAAGCCGCCTATGAAGTCAGCAATCTTGAGCTGGCGATCGTCAATCTGACGATGACCAATATTCGTACCGTACTCGGCTCGATGGAGCTGGATGAAATGCTCTCCCAGCGCGATAGCATTAACACCCGCCTGCTGCATATCGTCGACGACGCCACCAATCCGTGGGGGGTGAAAATCACCCGCGTCGAAATCCGTGACGTTCGCCCGCCGGCGGAGCTTATCTCCTCGATGAACGCCCAGATGAAAGCCGAGCGAACCAAACGCGCCTATATCCTTGAGGCTGAAGGGGTGCGCCAGGCGGAAATTCTCAAGGCCGAAGGCGAAAAGCAGTCGCAGATCCTCAAAGCCGAAGGCGAACGTCAGTCTGCCTTCCTGCAGGCGGAAGCCCGCGAACGTTCCGCCGAAGCGGAAGCCCGCGCCACCCAGATGGTGTCATCGGCAATCGCTTCAGGCGATATTCAGGCGATTAACTACTTCGTGGCGCAGAAATATACCGACGCTCTGCAGCAGATTGGCGCCGCCAACAACAGCAAAGTGGTGTTGATGCCGCTGGATGCCAGCAGCCTGATGGGCTCGATAGCCGGGATCGGCGAACTGCTGAAAGAGAGTAGCGCCGAGCGGAAAAAATCATGATCGCCCTGATCCTCGCCCATCCGCATATTTTCTGGCTGACCCTTGGCGGGCTGTTGCTGGCGGCAGAGATGCTCGGCAGCAATGGCTACCTGCTGTGGAGCGGCGTAGCTGGCGTCGTCACCGGCCTGCTAATATGGGCTATTCCACTCAGTTGGGAATGGCAAGGGACGCTGTTTGCCGTCCTTACCCTGCTGGCGGCGTGGCTGTGGTCAAAATGGCTGCGTAAACGCATGAGGCAGCAGCGCCCCGCCGACGCACAGCTTAACCAGCGCGGCCAGCAGCTGCTTGGCCGCCGTTTTACTCTCGACAGCGCGCTGGAAAACGGTCGCGGCCACGTCCGCGTCGGCGACAGCTCCTGGCCGGTGCTAGCCGATGAAGACCTCGCGGCGGGCAGCAAGGTTGAAGTGGTCGCCGTCGAAGGAATTACCCTCCATATTAGAGTCGTTTCACGATAATCATTTCACAGGACATCCGTTATGGTCAGGAAGACAACCTTTAATCTTACACTGTGCGCTCTGCTGGTGACGGCCCCTCAGGCGTTTGCTTCTTCTGATATCGAAGATTGCTCCTGGAGCGACGCGCTGTGCCTGCTAAAAGGCGACCCTGTATTGACGCCGGGAAACGACTCGCGCGACAACCTGCTGCGCCTGCTAAGCGAAGAGAAATCTTTCGTCCTGCCCGTTCAGAACATTCCCGCCGATGTCAGCCGCTCACGCGAGGTTTACTTCGCTTATCATCCTGAGTGGGATAGCGCGCCGCCGCCTGCCGCACCGCCTGCGCAAAGCGAAGACGAAACCTTTACCCGACAAATGGCGGCGCTGAATATCGATCCCGCACGGGTGATGCCAGGCGATTCGGCTGAACGGCTGGGAACCTCCGACTATGAACTGGAAAACCGCTTTGTCAGCAACACCCTTGCCGCCGTCAGCCAGTTCAACGCCGCCCTGCTGGCCGCCCCCTCTGTGACGCCACAGCAGCGTCATGACCTGGCGCTGGCGCGGCTGAAACTGTTTTATGGCGCCGATATCACCGCAGTCCTTGATATTCTCAATAGCTTCCCGGCAGATACGGACGCCGACTTATTCGCTTATTACCTTTCCGGCATCGCCCACTTCTATGGCGGCAATTACCCCGCCGCAACCCAGGATTTCACCCTGTTGCTGAAAAGTAAGCAACCCTGGCTGACCGAGACCGCGCAATATATGCTGATGCGCACGGCGCTCAACAAGAGTAGCCAGAATAGCGTTGGGCAGTACGGTGATTTTGATATCGCGCGCATCAATCGTGAAGATGCCGCCCTGGCGCAAAAAGAGGCGCAAACTTACTTGCAGCGCTGGCCAACAGGGTTGTATGCCGATTCCGCGCGCAACATGTTGCGCCGCATTAACTGGTATCTGCAGGCGTGGCCACAGCTGGCTGGTCTCTATGAACAGGCCTTCCAGCAGGCGAGCGATGCCGGAGAACTGCGTCGTTTGGTGAGTGAATATGATAATGTCTTCGGCATGCCGTTCTACGACCACCCCATTCAGACGGCATTCCCCGATGCGCCGCAGGTTAGTTATGTCGAACTTCTGCGCGCCCTGCGCCTGGATGCCAACAGCAAACCGGCCTTAACCCAGGCGCAGTTGGACGCCAGCAAAGCGGCGTTTGAGAAGAGCGGAAAGCTGCCGCTGTGGCGCAATCTGCAGCTGCAGCTATGGAATGCAACAGGCAATGATGCCGCCATCCTGCAGGCGGTCACGCCGGCGAAAACGCTGCCGGCGCACGATATTCTCGCCTTCAGCGAACAGGTCCTCTACGGCGAAGCGCTAATGGCGCAAAAGCAGTGGCCGGCAGCGGTCGATTTTTGGCGGCAACTGCTCCAACTCAGCCAGGACCGCGAGCAACAGCAGTTTATCCAGGCGAAGCTTTCGGCAACGCTGGTCTACAGCGGTGACGCTGCGGCAATCTTTGCCGCCGATAGCCCGGTGACCAACCTGCGCTTTCGCTCCCGCGTGCTGAAAACCCAGGCCTCGCCTGAATTGCTACGCCAGCAGGCCGTCAGTGGCCCCAATAATGAAGAGCGTACCATCGCTCTGCACACGCTGCTGGTGCGGGATCTCACCGAGAATCGCTTTGGCGACTGGCTGAAAGACAAAACGCTCGCTAGCGCCATTACCCAACCGGTTATCAGCGAGGCCTTTAACGACGTCAACCTGAGTAGCTTTGACTGGAACGGCAAGGCGACTGAAGCAGGCTATGCCTGCCGCAGTCTGGATGAAACCGTCACCGCGCTCAGTAAACACGCTGACGATGCCCATGCGCTTAACTGCCTCGGCGAGTTCTTCCGCACCACCCAAACGCATGTTGACCTGTGGAAAGATGGAGCCGGCAACGATGTACTGGAGGACGCCATCAACCGCCAGCAGCCTGTAGGTCAATACGATCGGCAAAGCTATTACCAGCAGATTATCACCTCGCCGAAAGCGGAGCCGGAAGATAAAAGCTATGCGTTGTACCGGGCGATCCTCTGTTACGCTCCCTCCGGTAGCAACGAGTGCGGCGGCGAAGATGTCGATAAGCTGCAGCGTAAAGGCTGGTTCACACAGTTGAAAACGCAGTATCCGGGAAGCCCGTGGGCGCAAAAACTCAAATACTACTGGTAATCGCGCTACTGGTCGGCCCCGTGCAGGCAACGGAGCGCGTTGACGCGCGCCAGCATTCCGCTTTCTGGCTGTGGTCCGGGGTGAAGGCCGGTGACGAACTGCGAAATGCGCAAACGGTCTACCTGCATCAGGGCGAGGTGCTCAAGCAAGCGGGCGAGGTGGTATTTCAACGCCTCGGCCTACCGGTGAGCCGCCTGACGTTTCCCTCAATCTGGCTTACCGTTCGCTTTACCACACTTGATGTGCCGCCGACGATTGTGCCGCGCATCGTGCGCCTGATGCAACGTTGGCAGACGGCGGGCAATCAGGTGGTTGGCTTGCAAATTGATTTTGACGCCGGCACTTATCAGCTCGCCGATTACGCCCGCTTTTTACGCCAACTGCGCCAACAGCTGCCGCCCGAGTTCGCGCTGGGGGTAACTGGCCTGCTGGACTGGGCCAAAACCGGCGATATTGCCACACTCAATGCGCTAGCGGTGGATGAACTGGTGGTACAAAGCTACCAGGGACGGCGCACGGTGGCGCATTATCAGGATTATCTGCCCGCGCTCAGCCGATTGCGTATCCCGTTCAAGCTCGGACTGGTCCAAAACGGCAGTCGCGACAAACTGGCGGAAACTCAGTTGCAACGCTCCCCCTACTATCGCGGTACGGTGGTCTTTATGCTCAACCCAGCCCGGCATTAAACCTGCGCTTTGCGGTGACAACAGCCGGAAAGATTATCAATAATCGGGCAATCCGCGCTCTCATCGCCAGGGCAGGCGTCCGCCAGCGCCAGCAGATGCGCACGCATATTTTGCAACTCGCGGATATGGTTCTCAATATCTGCGACTTTCTCCAGCGTTCGTTTTTTCACATCGGCGCTGTGCCGCGACGGATCGTTGAATAACGTCACCAGCTCGCGGCACTCTTCCAGGTTAAATCCCACCTGCCGCGCCTGACGCAGCAGCGTCAGTTCATCAAGGTGCTTCTGAGTGTAGGTACGGTAGCCGTTATCGCTGCGCAGCGGCGCCGTCACCAGCCCTTTCTCTTCGTAAAAACGAATCGCTTTGCTGGTTAAACCGGTTTTTTTCGCCACATCGCTAATATTCATTTTTCCCCCTTGACCTTCCCCTTGCTGGAAGGTTTAACCTTCTTAATACTCGATGAAAGAGTGTGTTCGGTCAATCATTAACCGGAAATTATTCAGGAGTTTTTTATGTCTAACACTATCGACCTGACGCTTGATGGCCTCTCCTGCGGCCACTGCGTTAAACGCGTGAAAGAGAGCCTCGAACAACGTCCCGACGTTGAACAGGCTGATGTAACCGTTACCGAAGCCCACGTCACGGGTAGCGCCAGCGCTGAAGCCCTGATTGAGACTATCAAACAAGCCGGATACGGCGCGGAGCTCAGCCACCCAAAGGCTAAACCGCTGGCAGAATCATCAATCCCGTCGGAAGCACTGACAGCGGCCACTCCTGAGCTTCCGGCAGCCCATGACGAGGATGACAGTCAACAGCTGCTGATCAACGGCATGAGCTGCGCCAGCTGCGTTTCCCGGGTACAAAACGCGCTTGCCGCGGTGCCGGGAGTCTCACAGGCGCGGGTAAACCTGGCGGAACGCACGGCGCTGGTGATGGGCAGTGCGTCCGCCGCAGAATTAGTGCAGGCGGTGGAAAAAGCCGGCTACGGCGCGGAGGCGATCGAAGACGATCTGGAACGCCGCGAACGGCAGCAGGAAACCGCCATCGCCACCATGAAACGTTTTCGCTGGCAGGCGATTGTCGCCCTGCTGGTCGGCGTACCGGTTATGGTCTGGGGCATGATCGGCGATAACATGATGGTCAGCGACGACAATCGATCGCTGTGGCTGGTCATCGGTCTCGTCACCCTCGCGGTGATGGTCTTCGCCGGCGGTCACTTCTACCGCAGCGCCTGGAAAAGCCTGAAAAACGGTACCGCCACCATGGATACGCTGGTCGCCCTGGGAACTGGCGTCGCCTGGCTATATTCAATGAGCGTCAACCTGTGGCCGCAGTGGTTTCCGATGGAAGCGCGCCACCTGTATTACGAAGCCAGCGCAATGATCATTGGTCTTATCAACCTCGGCCATATGCTGGAGGCCCGCGCGCGCCAGCGCTCCTCGAAAGCGCTGGAAAAACTGCTCGACCTGACACCGCCTTCGGCACGCGTTGTGACGCCTGAAGGGGAAAAGGATCTGCCGCTCGCTGAAGTAGAGGCGGGTATGACCCTGCGCCTGACCACTGGCGATCGCGTTCCGGTTGACGGCGTGATAAGCCAGGGCGAAGCCTGGTTTGATGAAGCGATGCTCACCGGCGAGCCAGTGCCGCAGCAAAAAGGCGATGGCGACGCCATTCATGCCGGTACCGTGGTGCAGGATGGCAGCGTACTGTTTACCGCCAGCGCCGTCGGCAGCCAGACCACGCTGGCAAGGATTATTCGCATGGTACGTCAGGCGCAAAGTAGCAAACCGGAAATTGGCCAACTGGCCGATAAAATCTCGGCGGTATTTGTTCCGGCAGTGGTAGCCATTGCGCTGATTAGCGCCGCTATCTGGTACTTCTTCGGCCCGGCGCCGCAAATCGTCTATACCCTGGTCATTGCCACCACGGTACTGATTATCGCCTGTCCATGCGCATTGGGCCTGGCGACGCCGATGTCGATCATCTCCGGCGTCGGCCGGGCGGCAGAATATGGCGTGCTGGTGCGTGACGCCGATGCTCTGCAGCGCGCCAGCGAGCTCGATACCCTGGTGTTTGATAAAACCGGTACCCTGACCGAAGGCAAGCCGCAGGTGGTGGCCGTGAAAACCTTCGCCAGCTTTGATGAATCCACTGTCGTGCGGCTTGCCGCCGCGCTCGAGCAGGGTTCAAGCCATCCGCTGGCGCGGGCGATCCTCGATAAAGCCGCCGACAGAACTTTACCGGAGGTAAACGGCTTCCGTACCCTGCGCGGGCTCGGCGTCAGCGGTGAAGCGGAAGGCCATCGACTGCTGCTCGGCAACCAGGCGCTGCTTAACGAGCAGCATATCGCTACCGCTGAACTGGAAAGCGAGATGACGGCACAGGCCTCGCGCGGCGCCACGCCGGTGCTGCTGGCGATCGATGGTCAGGCCGCTGCGCTGTTCGCCATCCGCGACCCGTTACGGGAAGACAGCATCGACGCGCTGGCGCGCCTGCATCGTCAGGGCTACCGGCTGGTGATGCTGACCGGGGATAACCCTACTACCGCCAATGCCATCGCCAAAGAAGCGGGAATTGATGAAGTGATCGCCGGCGTGCTGCCGGACGGCAAAGCTGACGCGATTAAACGTCTGCAGAGCCAGGGGCACAAAGTGGCGATGGTCGGCGACGGTATTAACGACGCCCCGGCGCTGGCGCAGGCGGATGTCGGTATCGCCATGGGCGGCGGCAGTGATGTCGCTATTGAAACTGCGGCGATCACCCTGATGCGCCATAGCCTTAACGGCGTGGCCGATGCTTTAGCGATTTCGAAGGCGACGTTACGCAATATGAAACAGAACCTGCTGGGCGCATTTGTTTATAACTCGCTGGGCATCCCGATTGCCGCCGGGATCCTCTGGCCGTTGACCGGTACCCTGCTGAACCCGGTGGTCGCCGGCGCGGCAATGGCGCTGTCGTCAATCACCGTAGTCAGTAACGCTAACCGCCTGCTGCGCTTTAAACCGAAAGAATAAGCAACGCATTCATCCTGAAAGCCAAATAGCCCCGTAGAATCATTGCTACGGGGCACTATTAAGCGCAACATTTATTTTCTACGCCAATTAATAAGGCTGCTTTGGTTGATTTGTCGATAAAATTCGTATTACCTTCGCATAGTAATAAGTTCCTTATTTAATTATAATCAGACACCCACAAAATAAGGACATTTTGAATATGTTTAAGAAAATCATTCCGCTGTTGTTGTTATTATCATCTTTCCCCTCCCATGCCGGATTTTTTGATTCAGCTCCTGAATTAAAATGCGGGAATGATAACGCTGTTTCTGCTATCAAGGAGTGGATTGTCAACGAGGCGCTCAGCGAATTACAAAGCACCTATCTGGAGCTCCCATCACAGTTTTATAACCTGCCGCAAAACCAATATGAACAGCAAATTCGAGCCATAGCCCTGAAAACCGATGATGTACTAACCCAGAGCCAGCGTACCGAGCTAAACAAACGAAGCTGTACGGCGAGATTTTCCGCCGCTATTCCTGCCTCAACTCTGGAGCTGGTAAAAGCATTACCCGATAATCTGCGTCTGATAACCAGCGGTGATGGCAAAACGTTAAATAATCACATTGTCTGGAAAGACATTAATTATGATATTCGTTTTGCGGATAATGAAAAAGACATCATTATCATACCAAATGAAAGCAACTATTTAATTGCAAAATCTGTTTTCAATATGGCGGTATTCTCCGTGGCCAAAGATGCGCTGATAGAGAATAGCAAGCGCGAAGAGCTACGCGACATTGAAGATGAATATAACGAAAACGATCGCACCTTAAATGCGAAATGGTCCGCCCTCCCTGATTCAATTCGCTCTGTAATGAAAAAAGAGCAACAAATCTGGGCGACAAACAAGGCCAAAACATGTGGCTCACTCAGCGATGCCAGGTCTGAAATGCTTCCTGTTACACAAAGAATCAATATTTTTGCTTGTCAAAACCGGTTAACGATATCGCGCATTGACTATCTGGCAGGTAAACCAATGCCCTGATGGCGCTGGGCAAAATACCGCCAGTTGCGCCCATACTAACAACGCGCTAGCATGAATACCTCACACTTCGGAGCGCGTATGGGCCTGTTAAACCGAATAAAAATGCTGTGGCGAGCCGCCGTCGGCTCGTCTTATTCCTGGCCTGCAATGGATATCGTCCTGCCCGGCGACCGTTATTTACATCTCGTCGGCAGCATTCATATGGGCACCCGCGACATGGCGCCGCCGCCGGCCAAGCTACTGAAAAAAATACGTCAGGCAGACGCCTTAATCGTCGAAGCGGACATCACCGGTAATGAAACGCCTTTCAGTAATCTCCCCTCTTATCCCCCGCTGGCTGAACGTCTGAGCGAAACGCAATTAGCAGAATTACGCTCACGCGCCGGCGAGCTGGGTTTGTCGGTCGATCTTTTCGATAGCCAGCCACTGTGGCAGGTGGCGATGGTGCTACAAGCCACTCAGGCGCAAAAACTGGGATTACGGCCCGATTACGGCATTGATTATCAGTTGCTGATGGCTGCCCGCGAGAGCAACATAAGGGTGATGGAGCTGGAAGGCGCCGATAGCCAAATCGCGCTCCTGCGCAATCTACCAGACGGTGGTAAGGCGCTGCTGGAAGATACGCTGACCCACTGGCGCACTAACGCCCGTTTACTGCAGGTGATGATCGGCTGGTGGCTGGAGCAACCGCCATCGCGCGGCGCGGAAACGCTGCCAACGACCTTCAGCCAATCTTTATATGATGTACTGATGCATCAGCGCAACATAGCCTGGCGCGACACGCTGCTTGCTCTGCCGCCGGGGCGCTATGTGGTCGCCGTCGGCGCGCTGCATCTATATGGCGAAGGGAACCTGCCGGATATGTTGACGTAAAAAAATGGCCAATATTGCTATTGGCCCGTCAAAGAGGAATTTCATCATTATTATTATCCCGGGATATACATCCCGGATCGTCTGATTGTCGCTCAAAGTGACCATCACTGCCAATACTATTGCGCAAGATGGTACTATTTTTTATACAACCCTCACGCGTATGCTGGTCATACGTTAGGTCGGTTGGTAAGAAGGATTACTATGACTCCCGCCGTTAAATTACTCGAAAAAAACAAAATTACCTTTCAGATCCACAGCTACGAACACGATCCTCAAGAGACCAATTTTGGCGATGAAGTGGTTCGCAAGCTGGGGCTCAATGCGGATCAGGTTTACAAGACGCTATTAGTGGCCGTTAACGGCGATATGAAACATCTGGCGGTCGCCGTCACCCCGGTTGCCGGACAGTTGGATTTGAAGAAAGTGGCCAAAGCGCTGGGCGCCAAGAAGGTAGATATGGCCGACCCAATGGTCGCACAGCGGATCACCGGATACCTGGTCGGCGGCATCAGCCCGCTGGGGCAGAAAAAGCTCCTGCCAACGGTGATTGATGCTCCGGCGCAGGAGTTTGCCACCATCTATATTTCCGGCGGCAAACGCGGGCTCGACATCGAACTGGCGGCAAGCGATCTGGCGAAGCTTCTGGACGCGAAGTTCGCCGATATCGCCCGCCGCGATTGAGAGACCGGATCCCGGATAGCGGCACACGCGCCTTATCCGGGATCCGTTAAGCGATAGCTTACTGCCAGCTGACCTCGCCCTTCGGCTCGTAAGCCGCCGCATCCAGCGGCGAGTTCTTCTCGATGTACTCTTTCAGCACCTCGGCATCGATAAAGCCGGTATTGACGTATCCCGGTTTATTATCGATGTGCGGGTAGCCGTCACCGCCGGTGGCGTTAAAGCTCAGCGTCGCCATACGGTAAGTTTTCGCCGGATCCACCGGTTCGCCTTTGATTTTCAGATCGTTAAGCTTGCCATCTTTGGCAACGAAACTGACGTTGGCGAACTGAGGATAAGCGCCGGAATCCGGCTTCATCTGCGCGACGGCGGTCAGGTACTCAGTCACCTCTTTACCGCTCATATCGACGTAAGTCAGCACGTTGCCGAACGGCTGCACTTTCATCACGTCTTTATAGGTAATATCACCCGCTTCGATAGAGTCGCGAATACCGCCGCCGCTCATCACCGCGAAATCAGCATTGCTGCGCGCCATCTGCGCCGCCAGCAGCAGACGCCCCATATTGGTTTGTACGAAGCGAACTTTGCTGCGATCGCCTTCAAGATGGCCGTTGACGCTGCCTATTTTCACCTGTAACTGCGCCTTGCCTTTATTCTGGAACGGCGTTAACAGCGAGAGCATCTGCGGGTTTTCAGCAATTTGCGGCGTATACAATACGCGCTCGCTCTGACCGTTATCCCAGGTGACTTTCTTCTTCAGGTTGACCGGGATCAGCTGATAGTGCACCAGCTTCATCTCCCCGTTGCGGAATTCAAAATCGGCGCGTCCGACATATTTACCCCACTCGTGAGCCTGCACGATCCAGATGCCATTCTGGCGATCCGGCGCGCACGGGGTGCCGGGGATATAATCGACCTGCTTTTTATTTTCCGAGGCCATGCAGACCGGATCCTGCGAATGGCCGCCGACGATCATCGCCAGCGATCCCGCAGGTAAACTCCGCGCCATTTCAACGTCGCCAGGCGCGTTAGAGCCGTGATTACCGTTGTCATAGTGGCCCATATGGGTGGTCGCCAGAATCACGTCCGGCTTTTCATTTTGCTGCAGTTCCTGAATCACCAGCTTGGCTTCTGCCGCCGGATTACGGAATTCGATATCGGTGAAATATTCCGGGTTGCCGATTTTCGCCGTATCGTCGGTCGTTAAGCCAATCACCGCAATTTTAAGCCCGCCGCGCTTAAACAGCGCCCAGGGTTTAAACAGGCGTTCGCCGGTGCTTTTCTGATAGATATTGGCCGACAGGAAAGGGAACTTCGACCACTTCTCCTGCTGGCGCAGCACGCTGAGCGGGTTATCAAACTCATGGTTGCCAACCGCCATGGCATCGTAGCCAATCAGGTTCATGCCGCGAAAATCAGGTTCTGCATCCTGTAAATCAGATTCCGGCACCCCGGTATTGATATCGCCGCCGGACAGCAGCAGGACGCTACCGCCTTCGGCCGCCACCTCTTTGCGGATACCGTCCACCAGCGTCTTCTGTGCCGCAAGGCCATATTCGCCATAGTCGTTGCGCCAGAAATGACCGTGGTGGTCGTTAGTGTGCAGGATGGTGATTTTATAGGTTTTGTCCTGCTCATAGGCCTGCGCTGACAGGCTGCCCAGCGATAAGGCGGCGAATAACGCCAGCGCTACGCCGCGTTTTAAATAATGCATGTTTCACTCCCTGACTTAATAACAAGTGCCGAAAGTATAGCGAGTCAGCCGCTTTGACAAATATGTTTTCAGAATTGCGACTTCCTTCAAACCTTAGGGACAGGTATGTTAGTCGGATAATAATTCAACCTGCATTCTCTACAACAAATAGAACTCGCTGAAGTGAACCTATGACAACCAACCAATCCGCTCAGTCCTTACCCGGTACCGGCGCGCCGCCGCAAAAAGCGCGCACCTCATTTGGCATCCTGGGGGCAATCAGCCTTTCCCATCTGCTAAACGACATGATCCAGTCGCTCATCCTGGCGATTTATCCGCTGCTGCAGGCGGAATTCTCGTTAACTTTCGTGCAGATCGGTATGATCACCCTCACCTTCCAACTGACGTCATCGCTATTCCAGCCGGTGATTGGCTACATCACCGATAAACGCTCGATGCCGTGGTCATTACCGGTGGGGATGTGTTTCACCCTCTGCGGCTTAATTCTGTTAGCGCTGGCCGGCAGCTTCGGCATGGTGCTGCTGGCCGCTGCGCTTGTCGGTACCGGCTCTTCGGTCTTCCATCCGGAATCCTCACGCGTGGCGCGGATGGCTTCCGGCGGCCGTCACGGCCTGGCGCAATCGCTGTTCCAGGTTGGCGGCAACTTCGGCAGCTCGCTGGGGCCGCTGCTGGCGGCGGTGATCATCGCCCCCTACGGCAAAGGCAACGTCGCCTGGTTCGTGCTGGCCGCGCTGCTGGCGATCGTCGTGCTGTCGCAAATCAGCCGCTGGTATGCCGCGCAACACAGAATGAATAAAGGCAAACCGAAGCCGGTTATCGTTAATCCGCTGCCGCGTAACAAGGTCATCCTGGCCGTCAGCATTCTGTTAATGCTGATTTTCTCCAAATACTTCTACATGGCGAGCATTAGCAGCTATTACACCTTTTATCTGATACACAAATTCGGATTATCGGTGCAAAACGCCCAACTTCACTTGTTCGCCTTCCTGTTTGCAGTGGCCGCAGGAACGGTGATTGGCGGGCCTGTTGGCGATAAGATAGGTCGTAAATATGTAATTTGGGGCTCTATCCTCGGCGTGGCGCCATTTACCCTTATTTTACCGTACGCATCGCTGGAATGGACCGGGATCCTGACGGTGATAATTGGTTTTATCCTCGCATCAGCCTTTTCCGCTATCCTGGTCTATGCCCAGGAGCTGTTGCCGGGGAGAATCGGTATGGTTTCCGGCCTGTTCTTTGGTTTCGCGTTTGGCATGGGCGGCCTTGGCGCCGCGGTGTTGGGGTTGTTAGCCGACCATACCAGCATCGATCTGGTCTATAAAATCTGTGCTTTCCTGCCGCTTCTCGGCATTCTGACGATATTCCTGCCTAATAACCATCAAAAAGCCTGAGTATCTGGCGGCCAAAGTGAAAGTTTGGCCGCCACAACCCCTTATCCCATCAGCATTACGCCGCCATGACCTGTCGCCATTTTCCTATCTGTGCTTTTTGCTGCCGTAATTCCAATTTTTCGCAAATTTCAATAATTATTCATAAACAAAACGAGCAAAAGTGTCATAAACTATTAATCGGTTTTTTGCTTTAAGTAGCGAAAATGGATCGGCTCACCACACGCAAGGAGACGGAATGCATCACGCAACACCGCTAATCACCACCATTGTCGGCGGCCTTGTGCTCGCCTTTATCCTCGGCATGATTGCCAATAAGCTACGTATTTCACCACTGGTAGGATATTTATTAGCGGGCGTGCTGGCCGGTCCATTTACTCCTGGTTTTGTTGCGGATACCAAGCTTGCGCCTGAACTGGCCGAACTTGGCGTCATCTTGCTGATGTTTGGCGTCGGGCTGCACTTTTCGCTGAAAGATCTCATGGCGGTAAAGTCGATAGCCATTCCCGGAGCCATCGCCCAGATAGCCGTGGCGACGCTGCTCGGGATGGCGCTCTCTTCCCTGCTCGGCTGGTCGCTGATGACCGGCATCGTTTTTGGCCTGTGTCTTTCCACCGCCAGTACCGTGGTGCTGCTGCGCGCGCTGGAGGAACGGCAGCTTATTGATAGCCAGCGTGGGCAAATCGCCATCGGCTGGCTGATCGTTGAAGATTTAGTGATGGTACTGACGCTGGTGCTGCTGCCCGCTATCGCCGGAATGGTCGAAAAAGGCGATGTTGGGCTGGCGTCGCTGGCGCTCGACATGGGCATTACCATCGGTAAAGTCGTCGCCTTTATCGCCATTATGATGCTAGTGGGCCGCCGTCTGGTGCCGTGGATCATGTCGCGCAGCGCGGCAACAGGCTCACGCGAACTATTTACCCTGTCGGTACTGGCGCTGGCGCTCGGCATCGCCTTCGGCGCCGTTGAGCTGTTCGACGTCTCCTTCGCCCTTGGCGCATTCTTCGCCGGGATGGTGCTTAACGAATCCGAACTCAGCCACCGCGCCGCTCACGATACGCTGCCGCTGCGCGACGCCTTCGCGGTGCTGTTCTTTGTCTCCGTCGGGATGCTATTTGACCCGATGATCCTGGTCGAACAGCCGCTGGCGGTGCTGGCGACGCTGGCGATTATCATCTTTGGTAAATCCGCCGCCGCTTTCTTCCTGGTACGTATGTTCGGCCATTCGCCGCGTACCGCCCTGACCATCGCCGCCAGCCTGGCGCAAATCGGGGAATTCGCTTTTATTCTTGCCGGTCTCGGCATGGCGCTGGATCTGCTGCCGCAGGCCGGGCAGAACCTGGTGCTGGCTGGGGCGATAATTTCGATTATGCTTAACCCGGTGCTGTTTACCCTGCTGGAAAAATATCTCGATAAAACCGAAACCCTTGACGAGCAGACGCTGGAAGAGGTGCTGGAAGACGAAAAACAGGTGCCGGTGGATATCTGCAACCATGCTCTGCTGGTCGGCTTTGGCCGCGTCGGCAGCCTGCTTGGCGAGAAACTGATGGCCCAGGGGATCCCGCTGGTGGTGATTGAAACCTCCCGCACCCGCGTGGATGAGCTGCGTGAGCGCGGCATCAGCGCCGTGTTGGGCAATGCGGCCAACGAAGAGATCATGAATCTGGCGCATCTCGACTGCGCCCGCTGGCTGCTGCTGACCATCCCTAACGGCTATGAAGCCGGTGAAATTGTCGCCTCAGCGCGGGAAAAATGCCCGAACATTGAGATTATCGCCCGCGCCCATTACGACGATGAGGTCGATTATATTACCGAACGCGGAGCCAATCAGGTGGTGATGGGGGAACGCGAAATCGCGCGGGCGATGTTACGTCTGCTGGAAACGCCGCCGGCTGGCGAGATTGTTACCGGTTGATCCGACGCCCCGCTCGCGGGGCGTACGCTTATCCACGGGATTAACGGTCCCAGTAGGCCTCTTCCAGACTATCTTCCCGCTCCGGCAGGCCGCGGGTTAAACGCGGCGAATGCTGATTCAGCACCTGATAGCTGACGCGGTTGGCGTATTTGCACACCTGCGCCAGCGATGAGTAGGTCAGCCATTTGCATTTATGTTTGCTGGAATTCGGCACGTTATTACGATGGTAGTTATTGGCGGTGATATCATGCAACAACGCCGCCAGCGCGCCGTCGCCTGCGCCGTTGGTGTTCATGATCTTCTCTGGGCCGCCCATATAAGGCGCGATGTGCGAATAGATACGCAGCGGATTAACGCAATCCTGATGGCGCATCGCGCGGCTGAATTCATACTGGTTGAACTCGGCAATCGCCCCCGGCAGGAGCGGATGTTGCGTTTTACGCTTCGCTTCCTCTTCGGTGAAGCTCGCCATATAGAGACCCGCCGGTCCTGCGGTGCACAGCACCAGGTCGACCCAGTCCAGCGCTTTATCCGCCGCGGTGAGCGGATCGGCGATACCGGTCAGCGCTTCCGCTTCTTCTTCATTCATCGCCAGAATCGAAACGTGTTCCTTGAGGAACTGCTGCCACCATTGCGGGTTGTCAGCAATCACGTATTTCGTTCCCAGCGTCAGCACCACCGGCACATCATGCTTTTTGGCATACTCAATGGCTTTCATCGTCGCGTCCGGCATCGGCTCGCCCGGCTTACAGCGCACGAGGTAGGAGGTCAGCACCAGCGCGGAAGCGCCGGCAATCACCTCTTCAGGAATGCTTTCCGGACGCAGCTTGTTCATGTGACCAGGACTGATGGCAAAGGTACGTTCGCCGCTATCGCTAATCAGCGTAAAACAGCGGCCAATGGCGCCATCGACGCCCTGCAGGTAGTTGAGATCGGTACGGCTGGAAGTATTGCACAGGTAGCGATAAGCGTAACCGCCGATCTCAATATTGCTGCACATCACGCCGAGCAGCACCGAGCGGTCGTCCGCCAGCACCGAATAATTGTGCATGGTATTGCCAATGGTGCCGCCGGCAAATTGATGGGTGATCAGGCCGTCGCGTACCAGTTCCTGATACAGCGCTTCGGCGACATCATCTTCAATCACCAGCGAATGACCGGCGCTCAGGCCGTAGCGTACGATAAACGCCTCATCCACTTTCGCTTCGATATCCACCAGCGTCTGGTCGATGCCAACCACCCAGGAGACGTTGGACTCATTTTCTGGCTGAATTTGTTGCAGCAGCGGATCGCGAGCGCTAACGGGGAAATAGTGTTTAGATTTGCGTTTACCGGGAAATTTCATAGTGGCGATTAAATGACAGGGAACAAGCGGGGAATAGTAGCATATTCCCCGCTACGCGCGCGATTAGCGATACGACGCGGTCAGGTTCACCATCATCTCAATATGCGCAGGATCGGCATTAAGCGCCGGAATATACTCATATTGCTTACCGCCGGCCTCAAGGAAAATTTCCCGGTTCTGCACCGCGATTTCTTCCAGCGTTTCCAGACAGTCGGCGGAGAAGCCCGGACAGATAACCTGTACGTGCTGTGTGCCCTTCTCGCCAAGCATTTTTAACGTTTCGTCGGTATATGGCGTCAACCAGGGTTCACGGCCAAAGCGCGACTGGAAGGTCATCATCACCCGCTCCGGCGGCAGCCCGAGCACTGAAACCAGCTCGCGAGTCGTTACCCGGCAGCGCTGCGGGTAATCATCACCCTCATGGGCGTAGCGTTGCGGAATACCGTGATAGGAGAGCAGCAGCACATCCGGTTCGCCGTGAACGGCAAATGAAGCGCGTACGCTGGCCGCCAGCGCGTGGATATAGTCAGCGTCGTCGGCATAGTCGCGGATAAACGAAACGCCCGGAATGGCGCGCTTTTTCGCGAGGATCCTCGCCAGTTCATCCCATACCGCCGCCACGGTAGAACACGAATATTGCGGATACAGCGGCAATACCACGATATGGTCAACGTCCTGGGCCAATAGCTCATCGACCGCGCTTGCCAGCGACGGCGAGCCATAGCTCATCCCCAGCGCTACTGGAACATCGGGTAGCCTGGCCGCCAGCGCCTGCTGCTGTTGCCGGCTATACACCATCAACGGCGAGCCTTCCGCCATCCACACAGACTGATAGAGCTTCGCCACGCGGGGAGCGCGAATCGGCAGTATGATGCCGCGCAGTAGCGGCCACCACAGCAGACGAGGCGTATCCACTACCCGTTTGTCGCTAAGAAATTGTCGCAGATAGCGCTTCACCGCATCGGGCGTGGGCGCATCGGGAGTGCCTAAATTGGCTAGCAAAATACCTGTTTTCGTCTGATGCATTACCGCCTCTTAACCATTTGAATCGCTGACAATTGTAGCGTAAATGGCGTTAAACGGAACCAATCATAGCAAAAGGTAGAAATGAGAGGTGTTCTCATCCTGCCGCAGCAGGATGAGAAAGGGCTTAATTAGCCGAGGATTTTTTCCAGATCGGCGCGCACGTCAGCCACCGCTTTAGTGCCGTCGACTTTCGCGTATTGGGTGTTACCCGCCTGCGCTTCTTTCTGATAGTAACCGATCAGCGGCGCAGTCATCTGATGGTATTCCACCAGGCGCTTGCGTACGGTCTCTTCCTGATCGTCTTTACGGGTGGTCAGCTCTTCGCCAGTCACGTCGTCTTTACCTTCAACCTTCGGCGGGTTGAATTTGATGTGATAGACGCGGCCGGAAGCGGCGTGTACGCGGCGGCCCACGATACGATCGACGATCAGTTCGTCCGGTACCGCGAACTCCAGAACGTAGTCAACGGCGATGCCGGCTTCTTTCATAGCGTCAGCCTGCGGGATAGTGCGCGGGAAGCCGTCCAGCAGGAAACCGTTACGGCAATCTTCCTGGGCGATACGCTCTTTCACCAGCGCGATGACCAGCTCATCGGTCACCAGTTTGCCGGCGTCCATAATGTCTTTCGCTTGTTTACCGAGCTCGGAGCCGGATTTTACCGCGGCGCGCAGCATATCGCCGGTGGAGATTTGCGGAATACCGTATTTCTCCATGATGAACTGAGCCTGAGTTCCTTTACCCGCGCCCGGAGCGCCAAGCAGAATAATACGCATTACGAAAATCCCCTCAAATGTCGTTTCAATTTTTCAAAAAACGCTAAACCATACCACCAGAACGGCCATGGCTCAAGGAAGGCGGTGCGGCTGAAACGGTTAATGGTCAGATATTTTATGCAATCTAATGTGAAATGCCCCGTATGAGCAAATCACTCAGACGGGGCATTTATTCCGTTCCCGGCATCGCGTCGCTCGGCCGGGCTACTCATTCAGGTTCGCGTCAGGATGCCAGCAGCTGATTCATACGGCGGATGAACTGGTTAGGATCCTCCAGCGTACCGCGTTCCGCCAGCAGCGCCTGATCCAGCAGCAGTTCGACCCACTCGCCAAACTGCGCGTCGTCCTGGGTATCGGCAGCGCGTTTCACCAACGGATGCGCCGGGTTCAGCTCGAAGATGTATTTCACTTCCGGCGCCGCCTGACCGGCAGCGGCGAACAGCTTCGCCATCTGGGTGCTCATTTCGTCGGCATCAGTGGTGACAATCGCCGGAGTGTCGGTCAGACGATGCGTCAGACGCACCTCTTTCACGCGCTCACCCAGCAGGCCTTTCACACGCTCAACGAACGGCTCCAGCGCTTTTTCGGCTTCTTTGGTGGATTCGTCAACTTCGTCCGCCAGTTTCTCCAGCGACTCGTCGGCTTTGGCAACCGACTGGAACGCCTTGCCGTCGAACTCGGTCAGGTAGCTCATCATCCACTCGTCAATGCGATCGGACAGCAGCAGAACTTCGATACCTTTTTTACGCAGCAGCTCGAGGTGCGGGCTGCTCTTCGCCGCCGCATAGCTGTCGGCGGTGATGTAGTAAATCTTCTCCTGCCCTTCTTTCATGCGCGAAACGTACTCTTCCAGCGACACGGTCTGCGCGGAAGAATCGGTATGAGTAGTGGCGAAGCGCAGCAGTTTAGCAATCGCTTGCTGGTTGGAGGCATCTTCCGCCGGGCCTTCTTTCAGCACCAGGCCAAACTGTTTCCAGAAGGTCTGATATTTTTCGGCGTCGTCTTTCGCCAGCTTTTCCAGCATCTGCAGCACGCGTTTGGTCAGCGCGGTGCGCAGATTACGGGTGACGTTGCTATCCTGCAGGATTTCACGCGACACGTTCAGCGGCAGATCGTTGGAATCTATCAGGCCGCGCACGAAACGCAGGTAGTTCGGCATAAACTGCTCGGCGTCATCCATGATGAAGACGCGCTGCACATACAGCTTCAGGCCGTGTTTATGATCGCGGTTCCACATATCCCACGGCGCCTGCGACGGAATATACAGCAGGCTGGTGTACTCCTGCTTACCTTCGACGCGGTTGTGGCTCCAGGTCAGCGGATCGCTGAAATCATGGGCAATATGCTTATAGAACTCTTTGTATTCGTCATCGCTGACTTCAGATTTGCTGCGGGTCCACAGCGCCTGCGCCTTGTTGATTTTTTCCCACGAAATAACGGTTTCGCCGTCCACTTCTTCGCGTTTTTCAATCTCAACCGGCAGCGCGATATGGTCAGAATATTTACTGATGATCGAACGCACGCGCCAGTCGTTGAGGAAGTCGTCTTCGCCTTCACGCAGATGCAACGTGATTTCGGTTCCGCGATCGGCCTTAGTGATATCGGCAACAGTATATTCGCCTTCGCCAGCGGACTCCCAAAACACGCCGTTTTCCGGCTTGTCGCCCGCGGCGCGGGTGCGCACGGTGACTTTGTCGGCAACGATAAAGGCTGAATAGAAGCCGACGCCGAACTGGCCGATCAGCTGGCTATCTTTCGCCTGATCGGAACCCATAGATTCGAGGAACGCTTTGGTGCCGGATTTGGCGATGGTGCCGAGATGGTCAATGACCTCGTCGCGGTTCATCCCGATGCCGTTATCAGCGATGGTCAGCGTGCGGTTGTCTTTATCAAACGATACGCGTACGCGCAGCTCGCCGTCGCCTTCATACAGATCCGGCTGGGACAGCGCGCGGAAACGCAGCTTATCCGCCGCATCCGAGGCGTTGGAGATGAGCTCGCGCAGGAAGATTTCTTTGTTGGAATAAAGAGAATGGATCATCAGGTGCAGAAGCTGTTTCACTTCTGACTGGAAACCACGGGTTTCTTGTCCTTTCATGTAAGTCGACCTCAACAATGCCATTTATTATTAATGGAAATAACGTGTTGGGGAGGAGATGGGGATAGGTGCGGGAAATTTCAAGCGGAGGCAGCGAACGCCGCCTCCATTTGTTCAGAAAATAATCTTGTGGCGCCCGGCCAGTGAGTGCGACAGCGTGGTGCCGTCGACCATTTCCAGCTCGCCGCCAACCGGTACGCCGTGGGCGATGCGGCTGGCGTCAACGCCATACTGCGCGCAGAGCTCAGCGATGTAGTTGGCCGTCGCCTCGCCTTCAACCGTTGGGTTGGTGGCGAGGATCAACTCGCTGATTGACTCGGCTTCGAGGCGCTGCTCGAGGCGGTCAAGCCCGATGTCATCCGGCCCGATACCGTCAAGCGGCGACAGGTGGCCCATCAGCACGAAGTAGCGGCCGGAATACTGCCCGGTCTGCTCAATGGCGTAGATGTCCGCTGGACTCTCCACCACGCAGATCTGACCGTTTTCCTGGCGACGCGGGTTGCTGCAAATATTGCACACCTCCTGCTCGGTGAAGGTGCGGCAATCGGCGCAGTGGCCGATTTCCGACATCGCGCGCGTTAGCGCCTGCGCCAGACGCATACCGCCGCTGCGATCGCGCTGCAGCAGCGTAAACGCCATGCGCTGCGCCGACTTCGGGCCAACGCCCGGCAGACAGCGCAGCGCTTCCATAAGCTGAGTTAACAGCGGGCTGGTTTGCATCAGAACGGCATCTTGAAGCCTGGCGGCAGCTGCATGCCGGCAGAAACGGAGGCCATTTTCTCTTTCTGGGTCTCTTCAATACGGCGCGCTGCGTCATTGAATGCGGCAGCCACCAGATCTTCCAGCATCTCTTTGTCGTCTTCCAGCAGGCTTGGGTCGATTTCCACGCGGCGGCAGTTATGCGCGCCGTTGATGGTTACTTTTACCAGACCCGCGCCGGACTCACCGGTCACTTCCAGCTGCGCGATCTCTTCCTGCATTTTCTGCATTTTGTCTTGCATCTGCTGGGCCTGTTTCATCAGGTTACCCAGGCCGCCTTTTCCACCAAACATAGGCTTCTCTCTCAGTAAGTCATCGTTAAGGTACTGAACGCCAGTCAGACTGGCGTTCAAATGGGGCGGATACTCTCTTCATCCAGATCGGCGTCGAAGAATCGTCGCAGGGTCTGGATGTTGTTATCCGCAATAATCGCGTCGCGCGCCTGCGCGAGCTTCTCTTCATAAATTGCCTGTCGCCACTCCAGCGGCGTGCGCATCGCCGAATTATCATCTTCAACGATAGTCAATTCAACCGGCGCACCGTACAACACGCCCAGCGCTTCAGCAAGTTTCTGCTGTGCGCCGGTGGAGTTGAGATGCCGCTGACTCGGGCGTAAATGCAGACATATGCGATTGCCGTCCTGCTCTTTCCACGCGTTCAGCGCCACCTGTTCAACCAGTTTCGGTACCGCCAACTGGCTCACTTCCGCCGCCCAGCTATCGCGCTCGACCGCTTCCACGGCTAGTTTCGCCGCCAGCTCCGGCGTTTTTTCATGCTCCAGCGCTTTTTTCAGCGCTTTCGGCGTGGCAACCTCGACCTGGGTTTCTTCAATCGGGGCCGTCGATTTCCAGCGATAGGCTTCTTTCTTCGCCGGGGCCTGCTCAAGCGCGGCCGCAGCCGGACGAGCCTGTACGCGCTCGGTAATCGAACTCAGTCGTTCCAGCGCAGCGTTATTCACCGGCCGCGCGCGGGATGCGGCTGCCGGTTCACTCTTTTTTGGGGTGGTTGCTCCCGGGGTTCGCTGCAGCCGACTGCGCGCCGCCAGCACCTGGCTGGTGCTTTGCGGCAGATTCTGCGGCGGCGGAGCCGATGCGACCGGCGGCGCTGTTTGCTGCTGCGGCGCAGGCGCAGCGGTCTGCATGGGCTTCGCTTCCGGCTCCGGCAGCGGCTGACGCGGATGGAAAGCCAGCGCGCGCAGCAGCGTCATTTCAACCCCCATACGCCGGTCTGGCGCATAAGGCAGCTCTTTGCGGCCAATCAGCAGCGTCTGATAGTAAAGCTGCACGTCGGCCGGCGGCACGGTACGCGCTAGCTCACGCATTCGTAGCTCGACGGCGGCCATATCCGCCCCCAGCGCCGATGGCGAGAGCTGAACCATCGCGATACGGTGCAGCAGACTTTGCATTTCCACCAGCAGCGCTTCCCATTCAACGCCGCGCGAGGCGGCGTCGCTGACGCCCGCCATCACGCGCTCGCCGTCGGCGGCCACCAGCGCTTCTATCAAGGATAGCGCCTGATCGTCGTCGAGGGTGCCGAGCATTTCGCTGACGGACTGCGCGGTTAAGCGGCCATCGCCGCTGGCGATTGCCTGATCGGTCAGGCTTAATGCATCGCGCAGGCTGCCATCCGCGGCGCGCGACAGCAGCTGCAGCGCACGCGGCTCAAACGCGATCTGCTCTTCGCCAAGGATGTGTTCAAGCTGATGGCGGATCTGTTCGACATCCAGCGCCTTGAGGTGGAACTGCAGGCAGCGGGACAAAATCGTCACCGGCAGCTTTTGCGGATCGGTGGTCGCCAGCAGGAATTTGACGTGCGCGGGCGGCTCCTCCAGCGTTTTCAATAACGCGTTGAAGCTGTGACGCGACAGCATATGCACTTCATCGATCAGGTAGACCTTGAAGCGGCCGCGGGCCGGCGCGTACTGGACGTTGTCCAGCAGATCGCGGGTATCTTCCACTTTGGTGCGCGAGGCGGCATCGATCTCAATCAGATCGACAAAGCGGCCTTGTTCTATTTCGCGACAGTTATCGCAGACGCCGCACGGCGTCGCGGTAATACCGCTTTCGCAGTTTAACCCCTTCGCCAACAGACGGGCGATGGAGGTTTTCCCTACTCCGCGGGTGCCGGAAAAGAGATATGCGTGATGGATGCGCCCTAACGATAAGCCGTTCGCCAGTGCGGTCAGCACATGTTCCTGGCCGACGACGTCAGCAAAGGTTTGTGGGCGCCATTTACGGGCTAAGACCTGATAACTCATGGGCTGGCTCTGAAACGCTGGAAGGTGAATTCACGAGGGGGTAATGCTATCACAGCCCCGCCGGATCGGCGAGGCTATGTGTCGGGATTTGCTTAGTGGCCCGGGAAAGGCACCAGGCTAAAGCAATTGATGCCCAGTTTTTCCAGGCGCTGTTCACCGCCCAGATCGAACAGATTGATAATAAAAGCGGCATCGTGAACTTCGCCGCCCAGGCGACGAATCAGCTTCACGGTGGCGTCAATGGTGCCGCCGGTCGCCAGCAGGTCATCAACGACCAGCACCTTATCGCCTTCTTTAATGGCATCAACGTGGATTTCCAGCTGATCGGTGCCATATTCAAGCTCATAGCTTTCGGCGATGGTTTCGCGCGGCAACTTGCGCGGCTTACGAACCGGAACAAAGCCAACGCCCAGCGCCAACGCAACCGGGGCGCCGAACAGAAAACCACGCGCTTCGGTCCCCACCACTTTGGTGATGCCGGCGTCTTTATAACGCTCGGTCAGCAGTTCAATGCTAAGCGCATAGGCTTTAGGGTCTTCCAGCAAGCTGGTGACATCGCGGAAAAGGATGCCCGGTTTCGGATAATCCTGGACGCTTTGGATGCTGTTCTTCAGATATTCAAGCTGCTGTGCAGTTGCGGTCATAAGTTTATGCCTGATTGAAACGGTGTTACCCACGGGCGTGCAAAATGGGCCAAAGAAACATTTGTTTAACCTTTGACCAGGCTTACCCGCGCTCGAAAACGCCAGAATTTACTGGCTGTCGCCAACAATTGCAACAGGCATTATTGCGCATCAGTGCTTTTGTTGCTTTGCGTCAACCACCGGAATGCGCCACATAAATATCAGCAGGCAGGCGAGGATCGCCAGCAGCAGGATGCGCACCCACATAAGCTTAACCAGCCACAGAGAAATGGCAAAGGTCAGTAAAATCATGATAATGGCTCGCGGCTTGGCCCCCGGCGGCATCGCCCGGTACTGCTGCCAGTGGCGAAGATAGCCGCCAAACCACGAGCGATACAGCAGCCAGTGGTGAAAGCGCGGCGACGAGCGGGCAAAACACCATGCGGCGAGCAGGATAAATGGCGTTGTCGGTAACAGCGGTAAGAAGACGCCCAGCGTCCCCAGCACTACCGCCAGCCAGCCAATGATGATTAAAATAATACGTGGCATAATGCGAATCGTTATCAAGCAGATGTCGCTACTGTAGCACAGTTGCTGAGTAGGGAATGGAGGAGTTATTTGAAAACAACCCGGCTTTTACAAACGCTGAAAAATCAGCTGGCTGAACTGGCGCTTCAGGTGGCGCCGCTGTCCAGCCACGCTACGTTGAGCCCGCGTTTCGACCGCCAGCTGTTCCGTACCCGCGACACCCAGATGCAGGCGTATCTCGACGAAGCACAGCATAATCTCGCCGAGCTCCAGCATGCCGTTGAGCATCAGCATCTGCCCCAGGTCGCCTGGCTCGCCGAGCGGCTGGTGGCGCAGATTGCCGCCATTAGTCGTGAGACGGCGACCTGGTCGTTACGCCAATGGGACAGCGCCTCGCCGACGCTAAACCGCTGGCAACGCCGCCGCCTGCAGCACCAGGAGTATGAGCGCCGCCTGCTGGCAATGCGCAACGATCGCCAACGTCAGCTGGCGTCGGCAACTACCCTTGCCGAACAGCAACGGCTAACGAAAGAGGTCGAGGCCTATGCCGGGCGCCTGGCCCGCTGTCGCGATGCGCTGGAAAATATTGAAAACGTACTGGCGCGTTTAACGCGCTAACAGGAGAGGACTATGTCGCTGGAAAATGCACCGGACGAGGTCAAACTGGCCGTCGATTTAATCATGTTGCTGGAGGAAAACCGGGTCAGCGCAAAAACGGTGCTGGGAGCGTTGGATATTATTAAGCGTGACTATGAAAACAAACTGAAAAACGCCCAACCTGACGCGCCCTGGTCAGAAGAATAAAACGATTCGGGGCGGCATATGCCGCCCCGATTAGCGATTATGCGATGCCTGGCGCCGTATCATCCCCTTTATTATCGCGCTTCACTTCCGTCACTTCATCTCCCTTCTCGTTACGCAGATGAACTTCCAGCTGGTTGAAGGCAATATCGATATTGTTTTCACGGCACAAGCGATCGATAGAACGGTTAAGCTCATCCACCGCGTAGCTGCGATCGCGCAGTTCACGCACATAGAGGCGCAGTTCATGATCCAGCGTGCTGGCGCCGAAGGTGGTAAAGAAGACCGACGGCGCTGGTTCCTGCATCACTTTCGGATGTTCATGCGCCGCCTGCAGCAGCACCTCTTTCACTTTATCGAGATCGGATCCGTAGGCTACGCCCAGGCGGATCACCACGCGGGTGATGGTATCGGAGAGCGACCAGTTGATCAGCCGTTCAGTCACGAAGGCCTTGTTTGGAATAATCACCTCTTTGCGATCGAAATCGGTGATGGTCGTCGCGCGGATACGGATCTTACTGACGGTGCCTGAGAAGGTACCGATAGTGACCGTATCGCCGATACGCACCGGGCGTTCGAAGAGAATGATCAGGCCGGAGACGAAGTTACCGAAAATCTCCTGTAAGCCGAAACCTAAACCAACCGACAGCGCCGCGGCCAGCCACTGCAATTTATCCCACGACACGCCCAAGGAGCCGAAGACCGTCATCGCGCCGATGGCGATAATCGCGTAATTGAGGATCGTCGTGATGGCATAAGAAGCGCCCTGGCGCATATTAAGACGCGACAGCACCAGCACTTCCAGCAGACCCGGCAAGTTGCGGATCAGCGCCCAGGCGACCATCGAGGCGACAATCGCAAACAGCAGGCTGCCCATCGTCACGCTTTTCACCACGCTGGCCCCGGCTTCGGTGCCGTTGTAGTGCCAGAGCGTAATGCTGTCGAGATAGGCGAACACGGTTATCAGATCGGACCAAATCGCCCAGAACAGCACCGCGAACAGCGCCACCATCACCAGCATGGTGATACGCAGCGTTTGTTGGTTAACCTGTTCGAGCGCGATCGTCGGCTCTTCCTGCGGTTCGGCGCCTTCCGCCCCTTCTTTCACCAGATGCTGGCGACGCGCCAGCGCCCGGCGCCAGGCAATACGTCGCGCCGCCACACTCAGGCCGCGGAGAACGGTCTGGTACAGCAGGTTCCACATCATCACCAGATAGACGGTCTCAATCCAGCGGCCAGCCAGACGCAGCGTGGTATAGAAGTAACCGGTCGCCGTGAGGACCATCAGCGCGACGGGCACAATCGACAGCACGGTCACCGTCAGCAGGCGCAGGCTGTGCGACTCTTTGTCACGCCAGCTTTCGCGGCACATCGGCCACACCAGCACCGCAATGAGCAGCAGGTTGACGAAGATAACAAACTGCCCCAGCACGTCGTCCATCAAATTAAGCGGAGAGAGCTCAGAAACAACCGACCAGAAATTCAGCGGCAGCAGCGCCAGGCTGACGCGGACGATCTGCCGCCGCCAGTGACTGGTGAGCTGAGCGGGCATATTGAAATGCTTCACCGCCACGCCGTCTTTTTCCAGCACCTTCCAGCACAGGCCGAACACCAGCCAGAACATCGCTAGTTTTTTACTGTAGGCCCATAGCAGGTTGCTGACATTCAGCTGCATCGTCAGCAGGATAAGCCCGGCGGCGAGGATGAGCAGCACCACCGGCAGCGCTCTGATTAAATCTATCAGGATCGCTTTTGGCGTGTTTAGCTGAGTATCATTGCGTAACTGGCCTACCTGGGAGGCCAGCTTAGCCTGGTAATCACGCAGCCACTGCAAGCGCCAGCGGATCAGCCCGGCAATCAACAGCAGCGGCAGCCCGGCGAGGAACGCGATAAATACCGCCGGCCAGGCTTTCTCCCAGTTGACGGTGATTTTCATCGATTTGAACTGGGCTTTCAGCGCTTCCGGGAAGGATTTAATCCACTCCCAATCCATCGGCTTATTGCTGTTCACCCAGAAAATCTGCTGGGTCAGGATCGATTTCAGATTGCTGGAGACGCTCATCAACTGCTGCTGGTTAATCTGCAGGTTGATGGCCATCATCAGCTGGTTCCCCAGCTGTTTGTTAAACTGGTCGAGCAATTCTCGGCGCATGTCCACGACTTCCAACAGGGCGTCGTGAACTTCCGGCGTGACTTCGCTGCTATGGCCCTCTTCCAACTTTGCCACAAAGGCATCGCTCTGGAATAACGCATCGCGCTGCTGGTTAACTTCAAACTGCTCCAGGCGCAGATCGGCAATGCGGTTGGTCATATCCTGCAGCTCATCCGCTGATGGCAATGTTTGCTGCTGCTGATAGAGGATACGCGACAGCAGCAGGCTGCCTTTCAATACCGAAATCTGCTCTTTGATATCGCGTTCGGATTGCAGCGCGCGGTCGAGCCAGTTTTTCACTCTGATATTGCGCTGCACCAGTTGGTTGCCGTTTTCCGTCGCCTGAATCAGCTTTTCGCTAAGCTGATGGTTAACTTCAAGCTCCTGCTTGACCAACGGGTTATTTTGGATCCGCGAGGTCTCCTCCGGCGAGACCGCTTCCTGAGCGGTTTTCTCGGTGAGGGTCAGCCGCTTGCTGTTCACCGCTTCCTGCAACAGTTGCAGCTGATGTTCCAGCCGGTTGCTGTGGGCGGTCACGTAATCGCGCTGTTTCTGCAGCGTATCCTGCAGCACAGTATTGCCTTCCAGGCTCTTACGCTGCTGTTCGATCTCCGCATTCAGCAAGGCCTGCTGCGCCAGCAGCAACCCCTGCTGCGTCGGGCGCAGCGTCTCTTCACCCGGCGCGGTGCCGTTGAGACGGTTACGAATTTGCTGTAGCTGCTGGGAGGCGGAGTACATCGCGTTCTGCACGCGCTCCGGCTGCGTCTGCAGCGAGACCAATTGGCTGTTGTAGGTCGCCAGATCGTTCTGCGCGCTTTGCAGATCGTCGAGCGCCTGAGACACCCTGGATTCAAGCTGTCGCAACGATAACGTGCTCAGGGTTTTACGGGTGACCTCATCATCAGGAACATCGCTCAGCGCATTCAGGCTGTCTACCGCCTGACGCATTTTCGCCGGCGCCTGTTCAACCTGCTGACGCAGTTGCACAGTTTCAGACTTTATACGCTCAATCTTATCGAGCGTTTCTAAAGTCTGCGTCAGGTCCTGCTGAACTAATTTTTCCTGCGGCGTGAGTTCTTTTTGCTTATTTAGCGTAGTGAGCTGGCTTTGAATGTCAGAACGGTCAGGTAAATCTGCAGCCTGAACCTGGCTGAAGCTCAGAGTGCCAACTATAAGGACCAGTGCAAAGACAATGGTGGAAATAGCATGAGGCCAACGATTTGTATGCTGCATAGTATTAACATGAATGGTTGCAAATGCCGGAGAATACCGGGGGTCGTCGCAGCGCGCAGAATAGCACTTCTCCCTGCGCGCGAATAGCGGCAGAGATAAGTAAAATTTACCTTTATTTACGCCTGCGGATTCAGGCCATGACCTCAGACGAACTTCGTAGCGACGGGCAGGTCTGATACATCTCAATCAGCGCATCGACATAAGCACGGGCTTCCGCATGAAGGTTAAAACTCTCTGGTGCAAAGAGCCAGTTTTCCATTAATCCGGAAAGATAACTGCGCATCAGAATTGCCGCACGGCGAGTGAGTAAATTCGCAGGTAATTGTTGAGCAGTGATACAATCTTTTAATGTTTGCTCAATACGATCGTAGCTTTCAAGCCATAAACTGCGCTGTGCTTGTTGGACAACGGCCATTTCTCCGACAAATTCGCATTTATGGAAGATGATTTCCATCATCAGGCGTCTACGCTCCTCTACTACCGTCGCTTCGAGGATATAGACGAGTATTTCGCGAACAACTGACAGTGGATCGTTAGGGAATTTTGCCCGATACTCAACTTCGAGATCGCTAATGCTGGCGTCAGAGAGACTCCATATTTCATTAAACAGATCGGATTTGTTTTTGAAATGCCAGTATATAGCGCCCCTGGTCACTCCAGCAGCTTTTGCAATCGCGGCCAACGAGGTAGATGATACCCCCTGCTGCGAAAACAATCGCAGGGCGACGTCAAGAATCAGTTGCCGGGTTTCAAGTGCCTGTTGTTTGGTTTTTCGTGCCATAGGTTGATGACTTTACAGAGGTTGCGTTTACATACATTTGTGAATGTATGTACCATAGCATGACCATAATAGAAAGACTGTAGTGGGTTTGTGGACGTTTGAGCCACTAAAAAATTTGAAATTGGACACTCGAGGTTTACATATGAACAAAAACAGAGGGTTAACGCCTCTGGCGGTCGTTCTGATGCTCTCAGGCAGCTTAGCGCTAACAGGATGTGACGATAAACCGGCTCAACAAGGAGCCCAGCAAATGCCGGAAGTCGGTATTGTCACGCTCAAATCCGCACCTCTACAAATCACCACTGAACTTCCTGGTCGTACCAATGCTTATCGTGTCGCAGAAGTCCGTCCTCAGGTAAGTGGCATTATTCTGAAACGTAACTTCACTGAAGGCAGCGATATTCAGGCGGGGGTGTCTCTTTATCAGATCGATCCGGCAACCTATCAGGCAAGCTATGAAAGCGCTAAAGGCGACTTAGCGAAAGCCCAGGCCGCCGCAAACATCGCTCAGTTGACGGTCAAACGTTATCAGAAACTGGTTGGCACCAAATACATCAGCCAACAAGAATATGACTCAGCCGTTGCCGACGCTCAGCAAAGCAACGCCGCCGTCGTCGCGGCGAAAGCCGCAGTTGAAACCGCGCGTATCAACCTGGCTTATACCAAAGTGACGTCGCCAATCAGTGGACGCATCGGTAAATCCGCGGTCACCGAAGGCGCGCTGGTGCAAAACGGGCAATCTACCGCGCTGGCTACCGTTCAGCAGCTAGACCCTATCTATGTTGACGTTACCCAATCGAGCAACGATTTCCTGCGTCTGAAACAGGAACTGGCGAACGGTAAACTGAAGCAAGAAAACGGTAAGGCGAAGGTCGAACTGGTCACCAATGACGGTCTGAAATATCCGCAAGAGGGTACGCTGGAATTCTCCGACGTCACCGTTGACCAGACCACCGGTTCTATCACGCTGCGCGCTATCTTCCCGAACCCGGACCACACTCTGCTGCCAGGGATGTTTGTTCGCGCACGTCTGGAAGAAGGTATTAACCCGGATGCGCTGCTGGTTCCGCAACAGGGCGTTACCCGTACCCCGCGCGGCGATGCCAGCGTGATGGTGGTCGGCGAAGGCGACAAAGTTGAAGTGCGCCAGGTCACCGCGACTCAGGCTATCGGCGACAAGTGGTTAGTGACCGAAGGTCTGAAATCAGGCGATCGCGTGATCGTCGCTGGCCTGCAAAAAGTCAAACCAGGCGTACAGGTAAAAGCGCAGGAAGTAGCTTCAGACAACCAACAGCAAACCGCCGGCAACGCGAACGCTCAGTCTGAACAAACCAAGTCTTAACTTAAACAGGAGCCGTTAAGACATGCCTAATTTCTTTATCGATCGCCCCATATTTGCATGGGTGATCGCCATAATCATCATGTTGGCAGGGGGGCTTTCGATTATGAAACTCCCCGTGGCGCAATATCCAACGATTGCGCCGCCAGCAGTGACGATCTCGGCCACCTATCCGGGGGCTGATGCGAAAACGGTGCAGGACACCGTGACACAGGTTATCGAACAGAACATGAACGGTATCGATAACCTGATGTACATGTCCTCGAACAGTGACTCCACCGGTACGGTGCAGATCACCCTGACCTTCCAGTCCGGTACCGACGCAGATATCGCCCAGGTACAGGTGCAGAATAAGCTGCAGCTGGCGATGCCGCTGCTGCCGCAGGAAGTACAACAACAGGGCGTGAGCGTGGAGAAATCCTCCAGTAGCTTCCTGATGGTTGTCGGGGTTATCAACACTAACGGCACCATGACGCAGGAGGATATTTCCGACTACGTGGGCGCCAATATGAAGGATGCCATCAGCCGTACCTCCGGCGTCGGCGACGTTCAGCTGTTCGGTTCCCAGTACGCGATGCGTATCTGGATGGACCCGACGAAGCTAAACAACTTCCAGTTAACTCCGGTAGATGTCATCAACGCCATTAAAGCGCAGAACGCCCAGGTCGCGGCAGGTCAGTTAGGCGGTACGCCGCCGGTGAAAGGCCAGCAGTTGAACGCCTCGATCATCGCCCAAACGCGTCTGACTTCCGCTGATGAATTCAGCAAGATTCTGCTGAAAGTCAATCAGGATGGTTCACAGGTTCGTCTGCGCGACGTGGCGAAAGTTGAACTCGGCGGCGAAAACTACGACATCATCGCGAAGTTCAACGGCCAACCGGCTTCTGGTCTGGGGATTAAACTGGCCACCGGCGCTAACGCCCTGGATACCGCCAACGCCATCCGCGCAGAGCTGGCGAAGATGGAACCGTACTTCCCGTCAGGCCTGAAAATCGTCTACCCGTACGATACTACCCCGTTCGTGAAAATCTCTATTCATGAAGTGGTAAAAACGCTGGTGGAAGCGATCATCCTGGTGTTCCTGGTCATGTATCTGTTCCTGCAGAACTTCCGCGCCACGCTGATCCCGACCATTGCAGTACCGGTGGTATTGCTTGGGACATTCGCCATCCTGGCGGTGTTTGGCTTCTCGATAAACACCCTGACGATGTTCGGGATGGTGCTGGCCATCGGCTTGCTGGTGGATGACGCCATCGTGGTAGTAGAAAACGTCGAGCGCGTGATGGCGGAGGAAGGATTGCCGCCGAAAGAAGCAACCCGTAAGTCGATGGGTCAGATTCAGGGCGCGTTGGTCGGTATTGCGATGGTACTGTCGGCGGTATTTATCCCGATGGCCTTCTTCGGCGGTTCAACCGGCGCGATTTATCGCCAGTTCTCGATCACTATCGTTTCCGCGATGGCGCTGTCGGTACTGGTAGCGCTGATTCTGACGCCAGCGCTGTGCGCCACCATGCTGAAGCCGATTCAGAAAGGCGGCCATGGCGAGCACAAAGGCTTCTTTGGCTGGTTTAACCGCATGTTCGATAAGAGCACGCACCACTACACCGACAGCGTAGGCAACATTCTGCGTAGTACCGGTCGTTACCTGGTGCTGTATCTGATTATTGTCGTCGGTATGGCTTACCTGTTCGTTCGTCTGCCAAGCTCCTTCCTGCCGGACGAAGACCAGGGCGTGTTCCTGAGTATGGCGCAGCTTCCGGCGGGTGCGAGTCAGGAACGTACGCAGAAAGTCCTCGACGAGATGACTGACTACTACCTGACCAAAGAGAAGAACAACGTTGAATCGGTGTTCGCGGTTAACGGTTTTGGTTTTGCTGGTCGCGGTCAGAACACCGGTATCGCCTTCGTGTCGTTAAAAGACTGGAGCGAACGCCCGGGTTCAGAAAACAAAGTTGAAGCGATTACCGGCCGCGCGATGGCCCGTTTCTCGCAGATTAAAGATGCGATGGTCTTCGCGTTTAACCTGCCGGCGATCGTCGAACTGGGTACCGCTACCGGCTTTGACTTCCAGCTCATCGATCAGGGTGGTTTAGGGCATGAGAAATTAACTCAGGCGCGTAACCAGCTGTTTGGTATGGTTGCTCAGCATCCCGATCTGCTGGTTGGCGTGCGTCCTAACGGCCTGGAAGATACGCCGCAGTTCAAGATCGATATCGATCAGGAAAAAGCGCAGGCGCTGGGCGTTTCAATTAGCGACATCAACACCACCCTCGGCGCAGCGTGGGGCGGCAGCTACGTCAACGACTTCATCGACCGCGGTCGCGTGAAGAAAGTGTACGTCATGTCTGAAGCGAAATACCGTATGCTGCCAGAGGATATCGGCAACTGGTATGTACGCGGCAGCGATGGCCAAATGGTGCCGTTCTCCGCCTTCTCCACTTCCCATTGGGAATATGGTTCACCGCGTCTGGAACGTTACAACGGTCTGCCGTCAATGGAAATCCTCGGTCAGGCAGCGCCGGGCCGCAGTACGGGTGAAGCGATGGCGATGATGGAACAGCTGGCAAGCAAACTGCCTTCAGGCGTCGGTTACGACTGGACCGGTATGTCCTATCAGGAACGCCTGTCAGGCAACCAGGCCCCGGCGCTGTATGCTATCTCGCTTATCGTCGTCTTCCTGTGTCTGGCAGCATTGTACGAGAGCTGGTCGATTCCGTTCTCCGTCATGCTGGTGGTACCGTTGGGTGTTGTTGGCGCGCTGTTAGCGGCAACCTTCCGCGGGCTGACTAACGACGTTTACTTCCAGGTCGGCCTGCTGACGACCATCGGCCTGTCGGCGAAGAACGCGATACTTATCGTTGAATTCGCCAAAGACCTGATGGAAAAAGAAGGCAAAGGCCTGATTGAAGCGACGCTGGAAGCAGTACGTATGCGTCTGCGTCCAATCCTGATGACCTCTCTGGCGTTTATCCTCGGGGTAATGCCGCTGGTTATCAGCTCTGGCGCAGGCTCCGGCGCACAGAACGCCGTAGGTACCGGCGTAATGGGCGGGATGGTGACCGCGACGGTTCTGGCTATCTTCTTCGTGCCGGTGTTCTTCGTGGTGGTTCGTCGCCGCTTCAGTAAGAAAACTGAAGATATTGAGCATAACCATCCGGTTGAGCATCATTAATCTTGCTTAAGCTAAGGGCCGCATTTGCGGCCCTTTTTCTTTAGGGGTATTTAAACGCACACATTGTTATTGTTTATTTTACGTTCTGACATATAATATACATTGATGAACGTTGTTCTATTTTTATTAAGATTTCGGTTACCGGTTTTGCCATCAGGCCTCATTCAGAATATTCTTAATTACCAACAATCTCCCGACAACCTTCTCGCTGCAGGCAGGCGTCAATCAGATAAACTTATGATATATAAGGCTGACCTTCCAGTTTCGCCAAACATAAAAGGAATCAGTATAATAGGTCCTGTTTTTTTAAGATAAATTAACCGTATTTATTGTAATTTTTCGTAATAGCACGGTGAAATGTTTTTGAGACTGGATTATAGTTAAATCACAGGATTACAATGTTTGAGCCTGGTCTTCATCCCACAACGGTGTTTGTTAGTCGTCGTTTAAACCACTTACAAGGGGATGTGTTATGGACGAGTACTCGCCAAAAAGACATGATATCGCGCAGCTAAGATTTCTCTGCGAAACGTTGTATCATGACTGCCTTGCAAACCTGGAAGAAAGCAACCGCGGCTGGGTTAACGATCCCACCTCGGCGGTGAATCTTCAATTAAATGAATTGATCGAGCACATAGCAACTTACGCGCTTAATTATAAAATTAAGTACGCTGAGGATAATAAGCTGATTTCTCAGCTTGACGAATACCTGGATGACACTTTTATGCTGTTCAGTAGCTATGGCATAAACACAAGCGATCTCCAAAAATGGCGCAAATCCGGCAATCGGTTATTCCGATGCTTTGTGAACGCCAGCCGGGAGAACCCGGCAAGTCTTTCTTGTTAGAATTATTACATTCAAAAGGTGAAATGATGTCTGGTAAACCATTAACTAAAACAGACTATTTGATGCGTTTACGCCGCTGTCAGACAATTGATACGCTGGAGCGCGTAATTGAAAAGAATAAATATGAACTTTCCGACAATGAATTGGCGGTATTTTACTCAGCAGCCGACCATCGTCTTGCTGAATTGACCATGAATAAGCTATACGACAAAATCCCAACTTCAGTATGGAAATTTATCCGCTAGTTCATTTTCTGTCATTAATACAACAGCGCCTAAACAGGGATTACTCGGGATATTAAACGCCTGAGTCCCGTATTGCTGCATATGAAACCGGTTTCGCTTTATACTGTTTTTTCTTTAACCAGGAGAAGACCATGAGCGAAGAAAAAAGGAAAATGATCGCCGGCGAACCTTACCTTGCTGGAGACGCCACGCTAAAAGCAGACCGCCTGTATGCCAGGCAGGTACTGCACCGCTATAACCACTCAGCACCGGATGAACGCGAATCGCGCGCCGCTCTGCTGGCTGAACTATTTGGTAAGCCCACTGACGCGTATATCGAACCCACTTTCCGCTGCGATTACGGCTATAACATCAGCCTCGGCGCCAATTTTTACGCGAACTTTGACTGCGTGATGCTCGATGTTTGCCCGATCCGAATTGGCGATAACTGTATGCTGGCGCCGGGCGTTCATATCTATACCGCGACCCATCCGCTGGACCCAACGGAACGCAACAGCGGTATCGAGTATGGTAAACCGGTAACGATCGGCCACAACGTATGGATTGGCGGCCGGGCGGTCATCAACCCTGGAGTGACCATTGGCGACAATGCGGTTATTGCCTCCGGCGCAGTGGTGGTGAAAGACGTGCCGGCCAATGCGGTAGTTGGCGGTAATCCTGCCCAAATCATCAAGCTGCTATTAACCGAAAAATAGTAACTGTTATGCTTTTCTGTAACCAATCTGTTACTTTAACCCCGGTCTCCAGCAACATAAAATAACTGTCAGACTGAGCCGTAGAGCCTGAAATGCCGGGCTCTACGAAGAATTCGGGGACTAAAATGACAGAAATACAGCGCCTGCTAACCAATACCATCGAGGAACTGAACGAAAAAGAAAAGCGCGATAATCGCCCGCGTTTTAGTATCAGTTTTATTCGCAACCATCCATGGCTATTTGTCGCTATGTACGCCGCCTTTTTGGCTACTCTCATCGTCATGCTGCGCTCTGAGACGCTGGTGGATTCCGTGTGGCTGCTGATCGTTCTGTTTGTTCTGCTGAACGGTTTTTTCTTCTTTGACGTCTACCCGCGCTACCGTTATGAAGATATCGATGTGCTCGATTTTCGCGTCTGTTATAACGGTGAATGGTATAACACCCGTTTCGTCCCTGAACAGCTGATTGACGGCATTCTGCAATCGCCACAGGTCGCCCATGAGCAGAAAGCTCAACTGCAGAAAATGATCGCGACCAAAGGTGAACTCTCCTTCTACGATGTTTTCACCCTGACCCGCGTTGCTGCCTGATTAGCCTGTTCAACGTCCGCAGCGCCGGTACGAAATGCGCCGCGGACGTATTGCCATACCCCAGAACCAGACCGCTACGCGCCTTATGCGGGTTAAGATAAAAGCGGCTAAGCGCCGCTGGCGCCATTTGATACTGACGCGCCTGCTCGACAATTTGCACATCGTCAATGTCATCGACGGCAACCGTTAAATGCAAGCCGCCCTCTCCCCCCCAAATCTCATTCGCCAGCGTGAATTCGCTTGCCACAGCCTCGCGTAACTGCTGCTGACGCCGACGATATAATCGGCGCATTGAGGCCAGATGGCGAGCATAATGGCCCTCTTCGATGAACAGCGCCAGCGCACGCTGTTCCAGACGATGGCCGCCGCGCAACAGCGCGCCGATCGCGCCCTGAGCCGCCTCGGCCAGCGCCGACGGCATCACCGCGAAGCCTATTCTTAATGAAGGAAATAGCGTTTTGCTGAAGCTACCAAGGTAAACCACCGGTGCCTGCGCCACCATGCCGAGCATCGCCTGAATCGGCTCGCCGCTGTAGCGAAACTCGCTATCATAGTCATCTTCCACAATCCACGCGTCATGCTGGCGGGCATATTCCAGCAATGCCAGACGACGTCCGGCGCTCATCACCGCCCCGCTCGGATATTGGTGCGAAGGCGAGGTAAAGATAAGCCGCGGCGCTACCTCGTTAACGCTATCAGGACACATGCCATCACCGTCAACAGGTATCCCCTTCAGCTGTAACCCGGCTTTAATAAACACGCTTTTCGCGCCGAAATAACCGGGCTCTTCAACCCAGGCAGTATCCCCCGCGACGCTCAGCAGATGCGTGCAAAGGTTAACGCCCTCCAGCGCGCCTTCAGTGATCACAATTTGCCGCGCCGTGCAGCGTATGCCCCGGGATAAAGTCAGATGACGGGCTATCGCCTCGCGCAGCGCCGGTTCACCGGCCGCCTCCCCGTATCCAAGGATCGTGCTGCCATCCTCGCGCAGTACCCGATCGAGCAAACGACGCCAGATAGCCAGCGGGAAGTAGTTCACCGCGGGCATTCCGGTAGTCAACAACAGCGCCGGGGAGTCCCGTCGACCCGGCAGCGGTAGCGTGCGCAAGCGCTCAGGCAAAACAAACGTTGGTGGCGCCGGCTCGCTTTCCGCCAGCGTATTGAGCGCTGCCACATACGTCCCCTGACGACTACGGATCAGATATCCCTCTATCGCCAGCTGTTCCAGCGCGCTGTTTACGGTATTGCGCGATACGCCAGCACGCTGCGCAATAACGCGCGCGCCCGGCAACCAGCTATGGCTGAGTAACTCGCCCTGTAAAATGGCCTCGCGCAGCGCCTGATAGAGCGCGCGCTGTAGCGTCGCGTCTCCCCGTTGCTGTATCCCGCGCGTCAGTAGGGCAAAAAAAGCATCGTCCGGAATATTCATCATGGCTCCTCGTGGCACCCTAAAAATATAACTTTATGGCCCTTCTTATGGAACCAGCAGACGTTTAATCTCAGGATTCTTCCCGCAAACAGGACTTGACCGATGACGCAATACAACCAATTCAACCAACTCGTTGGCGACGCTTTACCTGACTGGCAGCCACGCCCCTGGCCGCAGCGCCAGACCTTGCAAGGACAGTTATGCCGCCTGGAACCGCTTGACGTCAAACACGCGCAAGCGCTGTTCAACGCCTATCGACAGGCGCCTGATACCCGCGCCTGGACCTGGCTTTTGCGTGAACCGGAAAACAGCGTTACCGAGTTCAGCGCCTGGATTGCCAGCATCAGCGAGCTGAACGATCCGCTTCACTTCGCGGTGATCGATGAACAAAGTGGGCAGCCGGTCGGCTCGTTAGCGCTGATGCGTATTGACGGCAAAAACGGCGTCGTTGAAGTCGGCCATGTTCACTTTTCGCCGCTACTAAGCCGCAAAGCGATGGCCACCGAGGCACAGTGGCTGCTGATGCGTTATGTCTTTGAGTCGCTCGGCTACCGCCGCTATGAATGGAAATGCAATAGCCTGAATGAACCGTCGCGGCGCGCGGCGCTGCGCTTAGGTTTTCAGTTCGAAGGGCGCTTTCGACAAGCGCTGGTGATAAAAGGCCACAATCGCGATACCGACTGGTTTTCCATTATTGATAGCGAGTGGCCACAGATAGATAGCGCAATGCGCCAGTGGCTGGCCGCCGGTAATTTTGATGCCAACGGCCAGCAATACCGCACGCTGGAAAGCTTTCGCAAACCAACGAATTAACGCCGTTTTTTACGTCCCTGCACCGCCTTAAAGCGCGGGTTACTTTTGCAGATAACATACAGCCGCCCTTTGCGTTTCACTATCTGGCAATCCGGGTGGCGCTGTTTAGCGCTACGCAATGAGTTCAGTACCTGCATGTTTAGCTCCTTTTGGCATCAATAAAACCACCGAAGCGCTGGCGGAAACGAGCGGCGCTGCCTTCGGTAGCATGTGTTTTCTGCTTACCGGTGTAATACGGATGGGATTTAGACGAAACATCTAAGGTGACATACGGATAGGTTACGCCATCTAGTTCAATCTCACGCTCGGTTTTAATAGTAGATCCCACTTTGAAGTACTCGTTTACGCTCGTATCGTGAAAAACGACGGTACGGTAGTGCGGATGAATATTAGCTTTCATGTCAAACCTCAATTTGTATGTTATAACATAACAATTAAAGTACACCGTTGACCGCCAAAGATCAACCACAGGAAATTCACGGTTTCAGCGGGAACCACGCGGTGGCTCAGAGGGCGATCATTTGCCCCCTTATCCTGAATCACAATATTCGCGACCCGGGTCTTTTCTTCGCTTTCGCGTATACTCAGAGCAATTCCCCGTAAAATAAGGACATACCCATGACGACTCGCCATTTAATGAGTCTGGTTACAGGGGTGCTTATTCTCGCCATCGTGCTACCCATCGCCTTAAGTATCTGGCTGGCAATGCGCCAGGCGCAGGCGCAGTTTTATAGCGAGCTCGACCACTACTCAAAACGCATTGTCATGCGCGTAGAACAAGTCGCCGCTCAGGCCAAAGAAGCATTACAAGAAGCCGATGCGCACAGCGCCAGCGCCTGTTCACCAGAACATTTGCTGAATATGCGCCGTATTGCCTACACCCATCGCTATGTGCAGGAAGTACTCTGGTTGCGTAATTCGGTGCCGATGTGCTCATCGCTTGAGGATCACCAGGTCTCGGTGACGTTTCCGCAACCCGACCACGTCACCGCCGACGGTTACAGCACCTGGCTTACCTCAATCAACGACCTCGGCCTGCAACATCGCATGACCGCGTTTGGCAACAAAAATCATATTGTGATGATCGACCCGGTGTCGTTTATTGATGTCATCGCCACCGGTCAGGAAAAGATCCATACGATATTATTCGGCACTGAGCACGATCAGGTAGTGATCAGCAGCCAGCCGCTCGATCCCGCGGTTTGGACGCGAATTAAAAACCTCCATAGCGAGACGCTAATGCTGAATGACACCGTCTATCGCGTGCATATCATCCCTGAACTGGGTCTTGGCGTCGCCAGTTGGTCGTCCACGCAGCCACTGGATGCGCGCCTTCGCCAGCAGCTGCTGCTATGGCTGCCGATAGGGCTCTTTACCAGCCTGTTGACCTCTTTTTTACTTCTACGCCTGCTGCGCAGATTACGCTCTCCGCGTTATGGCATGTTGGATGCGCTGCAATCCGATGCCATCCAGGTTTACTATCAGCCGATCGTCTCGCTGGAGGATGGCAAAATCGCCGGCGCCGAAGCGCTGGCCCGCTGGCAGCAGCCGGATGGCACTTTTTTATCGCCGGATATTTTTATCCCGCTGGCCGAGCAAACCGGGCTGATCACCCGGTTGACCGAGGATATCGTGCGTAAAATCTTTGCCGACCTCGGCCCCTGGCTGCGCCATCATCCGCAGATGCACATCTCTATTAATCTGTCGGTGGATGACCTGCGATCGCCTACGTTGCCAACGCTACTCAAGGAACAACTGGCGCGCTGGGGAATCAGTGCGGAACAGATCCCCCTTGAGCTTACCGAACGCGGCTTTGTCGATCCGCAAACCACTCTGCCGGTGATTATTGGCTATCGCCAGGCGGGACACCGGATCTCGATCGATGATTTCGGCACCGGCTATTCCAGCCTCAGTTACCTGCAAACGCTGGATGTCGATACGCTGAAGATCGACAAGTCATTTGTCGATACCCTGGAATATAAGCCGCTGACGCCGCATATCATTGAGATGGCGAAGGCGCTGAATCTGGCGATTGTCGCCGAAGGAGTGGAAACGCCCGCTCAGCGCGACTGGCTGCGCGCGCATGGCGTCAATTACGCGCAAGGCTGGCTGTACTGTAAGGCGCTACCGAAAGAGGAATTTATTCAGTGGGCGGAACATAATATTAAAACGCATTAATACCATGTGCGGCGCGCTGGCAACCAGTCGCGCCGCCGGATTTACTCGTCAAGAATCGGCGCAAACCCGCCGAAGATCATGCGCTTGCCGTCAAATGGCAAGCTATCGCTAAGCGCTTTGATCCGCGGGTCGCTCATCATTTTCGCATTGGCCGCATCCCTGATCTCCTTAGACGGGTACTCGATCCAACTGAAAACCACTTCCTCATCCGCCTGCGCTTTAACCGACATGCGGAAATCCGTCAGCTTTCCTTCCGGGACATCATCCGACCAACACTCCACGACGCGCGTGGCGCCAAACTCTTTAAACAGCGGCGCCGATTTTGCTGCCAGTTCGCGGTATGCCTCCTTATTTTCCGCAGGGACGGCAACGACAAAACCATCAACATACTTCATGAGTGAGTCTCCGAAGTGAACAGCGCCGGCGGCATATCCGTCGGCGTCTGAGTGATAAGTTTAGTCGCTGCTATCGCGAACGGCGATTTCAGGACGCCAGCCCCCGGCTTTTCGCCGCCGTACTGACTGCTCGCGGTTGACGGAACCAGGGTAAAAACAGCTGGATCAGCGGGCCGATAGCAAAGGCGTAAACCACGGTGCCAACCCCGACTTTGCCGCCCAGCAGCCAGCCAATCAGCAGTACCGAGACTTCGATAGCGGTACGGATACCACGCAAAGACCAGCCGGTTCGCGCATGCAATCCGGTCATCAAGCCATCACGCGGCCCGGGACCAAAACCGGCGCCGATATACATCCCGGTTGCTATCGCATTCATCACCACCGCGCCGGCGAGTAGCAGACTACGCGCGGGCAGCGATTCCAGCGGCGGAAGTACCGCGAGCGTGGCATCGGCCGCAAGGCCAAGCACGATGACATTGCTAATGGTGCCGAGACCCGGCATCTGACGCAGCGGGATCCACAGCAGCAGCACCGCGGCGCCGGTCGCAATAATCACCGTACCGAAACTGATATTAAGTTGTTTCGCCACCCCCAGATGAAACACATCCCACGGATCGGCCCCGAGGTTGGCATGGACGAATAACGCCGTCGACACGCCATAGAGCACCAGACCAATATAAAGTTGTAGCAAACGACGGACCATAAACACCTCAGTATGTATTGCGAACAACCCCATCATCAGCAAAAATGGATCGATAATTAATGGCCAGTTTTAGAAAAGTGGATCGCTATGTCAGTACGTCGTTTTGGAACACAATCGCTGGTACGCCTGCTCGGCAACTGGCAAGCCCCTTCCTCGCGCGCGCCGCTGTGGCGGCAGCTAGCGGAAGCGCTGCGTCTGTTGATCCTTGATGGACGGCTGGCGCTGGAGACCCGTCTGCCCGGCGAGCGGGAACTGGCGACGGCGCTAAATGTTAGCCGCACCACTATCGCCAGCGCGCTGGGGTTATTGCGAGAAGAAGGCTATCTGCAAAGTCGCCAGGGAAGTGGTTCACGCATTGCGCTACCTGCCGGCCCTCTGCTCCCCGGAGAGCAGACGCTTTCAGCGCCATCGGTCAATCTCGCCACCGCCGCCCTCAGCGCCGGACCGGAGATTCATCAAGCCTACAGCCACGCGCTGACGCTGATGCCGCAGTATTTGTCCTATACCGGCTACGATCAGCAGGGGTTAGTCGATTTGCGCGCAATCATTGCCCGCCGCTATAGCGAACGCGGCCTGCCGACGCAGGCGGATGAAGTGATGATTGTGAATGGCGCGCTGAGCGGATTTGCCCTGGTACTGCGTCTGTTAACCGGGCCAGGCGATCGGGTGGTAGTTGACGCGCCCTCTTACCCGATGGCGATTAACGCTATTCGCGGCGCCTCCTGCCGACCGATAGGCGTCTCTTTACCGGAAAAGGGCTGGGACTGCGACGGCCTGGCGGCGACCATTGCCCAAACTTCGCCGCGGCTGGCCTTTATGATGCCGGATTTTCATAATCCCACCGGTCGCTGCATGGATAGCGAGACCCGGCAGCGCGTCGCCGATCTGGCCGCCAGCACGCGAACGACGCTGGTCGCCGACGAAACGATGGTCGATTTATGGTACAACGCCCCACCGCCTCCGCCGCTGGCGGCTTTCAACCCTGAAGCACCGATAATCACTATTGGTTCAGCGGGTAAAACGTTCTGGGGAGGACTGCGAATTGGCTGGATCCGCGCCCCGGCGAGGACTATTGCCTCGCTCATCCAGGCGCGGGATACGCTCGATCTCGGTTCGCCGCTGCTGGAACAGCTGGCTTGTTGTTGGCTACTGGAGAACGAACAAACACTGTTGCCGCAACGGCGGGCAATGCTGGCCGCGCGTCGTGATATGTGCGCTGCGTTGATGGCGGAATATTTTCCCCACTGGCGCTTTTCCGTCCCCGAGGGCGGGCTATCGTTTTGGGTGGAGCTGCCGGAGATGTTGGCAACGCAGTTCTCGGTGCGCGCTGAGAATGCCGGCATTCATATCGGCACCGGTACGCGATTCGGTCTGGAAGGTGCCTTCGACCGTTATTTACGTTTGCCTTTCACGCTACCAGATACGGAATTGCGCAACGCCTTCAGCATTTTACAACCGCTGTGGCAGACTCTTACGCAACAGAAAGAAATGGCGAGAACACGTAAAATTATATAATAAAATATCGACGGGCTGCGATCAGCCCGTCAAAAAACACCATCCATGATGAATATGAGATGTTTTATAAAATTGCAGTACCATCTTGCCCACGCCGCATGTCATTACGATGACAGCGGTGTAGTGATTTCATTAATGCTGGCGCGGAATAGGAAAACCTTTTAGCGAAATAATAAAGCCATCGTCATCTTTTTTAATTTTTGCGCCGGTTTCACACCAGTCGGAAGCAATGCGAAAAAACTCATCACTACCGATATTCCAGTTCAGGCGCACGTGCTTAACGTACCCGGAACGAAGCAGATCACAGGCTTCACTGTAACTGCTGGCTGTAGAGAATTGTTGTTTCATCTTTTCTTCTTCAGAAGTTTCCGTAATGCTTTGATTTCTTTAGGGGTTAACGGCGACGCTTCCTCTTCGGTATGCTGGTTATCAATATCCTCATGCGAAACCCCCGCCTCGTCTGCTGAATCAATGGCCGCCAGCGCCAATTGCAGCAGCTTCTCCGTTGCCGTGCCTAAATTCTCGTTATTCACTTCCGCATAATGACGCAGTTTATCTTTTAACTCTGCGTCAATTTTCACATTCAGAACTACTGTGGTCATGATCACGCTTCCCGTGCAATAAAATCATCATAATTAATACACGAAGTTAACATCTTGATCCAGAGATATTATTTATCCTTAATAATATCTGGTAATTCCAGGGAATAATTTGCCCATTATATATGACATGAAAATGACATTAGTATGTCATTATTATTTCATATTTATGACAATGCAAAATTAAGGTATAGAAAAGAGTCGTTTTAGTAACGTAAAACAATAAATGAAGTGAAGCTGCCTATAATAGTAGCAGAGAATAAAAGCACAACAAATGAAGGGATTTTAAATCAGGACCGCCAGAAATGGGTGGGGGCCCTGCCAGCTACATCCCGGCACACACGTCGTCTGCTCTGGCTGCTTCCTTCCGGACCTGACCTGGTAAACAGAGTAGCGTTGCGGGAGAACCAACAGAGCCCCCATTGAGAGCGTTGATAACCAACGCGCTGGCGCATTATCCCTATAGCACTCCTGAATTGCAAGCCACTCGCGTCCAGCTGCTGGTTTATTATGCAAAACGTAGGTTTTCCCGGCAAATAGTGCCTTTATCCGGCCGAACGCCCCAGCAATGAGAGAGATTGCGAGCCCCATCGCGGCACAGTTTACCGCAACCCGCCATACTTATTCGTCCTGTGTTTTTTCAACGTGTTGTCGCTACGGTAATCGCATGACTCAATCACCACGCTCCACCACTACCTTGCCCATGCCCGCCATTGATGGCGTAACCGTACCCTTTCACGGCATGAATTTTCTACGCCCCGAGCTGCTGCTGGATTTCGTCAGCGTCAGTCCCGCGCCGTTGTTATCGGTGACCCCCGTTGCCCTGCTCTTTTCCACGGTGGGCGTATTGCAACACGTCGAGCTGCGTAAGCTGCCCGTTGAGGTTAAAGGCCGGGTGGTTTATCCCATTTCATCGCTCAAATACCCGACGCTGCGCGGCAAACTGATTATCAATGCGCAATCGCAGCGGCTGAAGTTTCTTGAAAGCCTGATTGCCAACAGCCCGCATGACAATATTCATGGTATGCAGATCCTCGGGCTGGCGCTGGAATTCACCGTCCTTTGACGGCTGTACAGTATGGGGGCAAGCGCTTATTCTGAGCTTTTCTCGCGCGAAGGAGTGATGATGGAGGACGCCCACGACAGCTTTCCCCAGCGGGTCTGGCAGATAGTCGCCTCAATTCCGGAAGGGTATGTCACCACCTACGGCGATGTCGCTCTGCTGGCGGGTTCGCCGCGCGCGGCGCGTCAGGTGGGCGGCGTGTTAAAGCGCCTACCGGAAGGCTCAACGCTGCCATGGCACCGGGTGGTGAATCGCCACGGCGATATTTCGCTGACCGGCCCCGACCTACAGCGCCAGCGTCAGGCGCTGCTGGCGGAAGGCGTCCAGGTCTCCGGCAGCGGTCATATCGACCTGCAACACTATCGCTGGGTTTATTAAGGGCAAAAAAATGCCCCTGAACAGGGGCATGGAGACGTTTATTGCGCCATCGGCGCCATATCATTAGCCACCGGCACTGGCGCATGCTGCACAGGCACCAGCACCAGATCGGCGCGATTACCGCCCTGGGTTACCACGGTCTGCACGGTATCGGTGATAAACATCAGTTGGCCATTTACGGTAATCGCCGAACTCAGCAGGATCCGCGCGTTCGGTTTGATATCCGCCTGGTTGTAAGGCAGCACAAAGTTGAACGGCGCCTGCTTACCTTCAGTACGGACCGCTTTTTGCGACAATACACGCGCTGGCGCATCGGCAAGCGACGCATCGGACAGCGTCACGGTCAGTACCGCATCCGGCGGTAACGCTACGCGTTGGCGAATATTGATTGTCCCGGAAACATTAGGCTGTTGCTGCGAGGAGCTCAGTGAGGCAATGCCGTAAGGATCGGGTGCCGTCGTCTGATGAGCGGCGTTGCTGTTCGGGTTATTCGCACAGGCGGATAAGGCCGCAGCAACGGCGATAGCACTTAACATATAGGCAAATTTCATTATGTTCTCCTTTTCATCCCTTTAGTCACAGGAGTACGTCCTGCCATCACGATGGCTAAGACATTAGTATCGTGAATAAGTGTGGCACAGATCTCAGAATAATTCCCGGAAAGGGGCATTTATTCAGATTATTACACCCATCGGACCACTTGAGATTCCAGGTTATACTTGCCCACAATACGCGCTGCGTCAGCGCCGCTATCATTAATTGAGGGTAACTATGAGTCAGGCTCTAACCAATCTGCTGGCATTATTAAATCTGGAAAAAATTGAAGAAGGGCTATTTCGCGGGCAGAGCGAAGATCTCGGCTTACGTCAGGTCTTCGGCGGCCAGGTGGTCGGTCAGGCGCTGTATGCCGCTAAAGAAACCGTGCCTGAGGAACGCCTGATTCACTCCTTTCATAGTTACTTCCTGCGTCCCGGCGATAGCCAAAAACCCATCGTTTACGATGTTGAAGTGCTGCGCGACGGCAATAGCTTCAGCGCTCGTCGGGTGGCGGCCATCCAGCACGGTAAACCTATCTTTTACATGACCGCCTCGTTCCAGGCCCCGGAACCGGGCTACGAACATCAAAAAGCAATGCCGTCAGCCCCGTCACCGGAAGGCCTGCCCTCTGAAACCGATATCGCCCGTAAACTGGCGCATCTGCTGCCGCCGCAGGCGAAAGAGAAGTTCCTCAGCGACAAACCGCTGGAAATTCGCCCGGTGGAGTTCCATAACCCGCTGAAAGGCCACGTTGCCGAACCCACCCGCCAGGTGTGGATCCGCGCCAACGGCGTAGTGCCGGATGATATTCGCGTCCACCAGTCGCTGCTGGGCTACGCGTCTGATTTTAATTTCCTGCCGGTAGCGCTACAGCCGCACGGCGTCGGCTTCCTTGAGCCGGGTATGCAGGTTGCCACCATCGACCACTCAATGTGGTTCCACCGCCCGTTTAACATCAACGAATGGCTGCTATACAGCGTCGAAAGCACTTCCGCCTCCAGCGCCCGTGGCTTTGTTCGCGGCGAATTCTATACCCAGGACGGTATTCTGGTCGCCTCGACGGTGCAGGAAGGCGTCATGCGTAACCGCAATAACTAATTCGCGACGGGCCCACAACGGGCCCGCTTACCTTTAACGGCCAAGCAATTCGCGCGCACCGGCAATAAAATCACCCAATAGCCCGTTGCGACTCTCCCGCCGCCAGCACAGCGTAAGCGTCGTCACGGCAAAAGTCTCTTCCAGCAGGCAATAACTGACCTCCGACACCAGCATGGCGCTTTGCGTCTCGGGCACCAACGTCACGCCCATTCCCATCGATACCTGGCCTATCGCCGTGGAGACATCACGCGAGTACTGAATCTTACGGGGCGTAAAACCCGACTGCCGACAGGCGCTGATGGCTGACCAGCCCAGCCCGACGCCGCAAGGATCTTGCTGAATAAAAAACGTCTCTTCCGCCAGCGCCGCGAGTGGAATAGTGCGCCGGCTGGCGAGCGCATGATGGCGAGGTACCACCGCCACCAGCGGCCGGGTCGCAATATCCAGCGACTCCAGTTCATCATATTGCGCTCCTGGCGAGCGGATAAACGCCAGGTCGACCGTTTCGCTTAATAGCCCGGTTATCAGGTCGTTAACGTTATGCTCTTCAATCAGCAGATCGGCTTCAGGTTTACGTTGACGATAATTTCCTATTAACACGCTCAACGCCGGGTCGAAAATAGCCGAGCCAACGTAGCCAATTTTCAACTGCCCTTTGCGCCCCTGCCGCAAACTGCGCGCATTCTCGCGAAATTTATCGCAGTGGCCGAGGATCATCCGCGCCTCGGCCAGCAAAAATTGCCCTTCGGCGGTCAGCGCGACGTTGCGTCGATCGCGGGTAAATAGCCGCAATTCCAGCGCGTTCTCAAAACTTTTAATCTGCTGCGTCAGCGCCGGTTGCGTGATATGCAGACGTTGCGCCGCCCGACCAAAGTGCAATTCTTCCGCCAGAACCGTAAATGCCTGTAACTGTCGATAATCCATCACGCCCTCCCGAAAACACTGATAATAATCTCTTATTAAAATGAGGGGAAATGTGATTGGACTCTTATCGGTATCTGGTGAGAATGAATAGCCATTGCCAGAAACCTGAAGGAAGTACGATGTCTGAACAACAAATGAAAGTAACCGATCTGCGTTCTGCTTTGGCGCTATTAAGCCAGTACGATGATGAACTTATCTACACCGACGAACCCGTTGACCCCATTGCCGAGCTCTCCGGGGTGTACCGCTATGTCGGCGCCCACGGCACCGTTCAGCGCCCGACCCGCGTTGGCCCGGCGATGATCTTTAATAAGGTCAAAGGCTACGATGATGTCAGAGTGCTTATTGGCCTGCTGTGTTCACGCCAGCGCGTCGCCCGCCTGTTTGGCACCACGCCGGAAAACCTGGCGTTTATGCTCAAAGACTCCGTGGCGAATCCTATCGCGCCAATCACCATCCCGCGCGACCAGGCGGCCTGCCAGGAGGTGGTACATCTGGCAAGCGATCCTGATTTCGATATTCTCAAAATTTTGCCTGCGCCGACTAACACCCCGGAAGACGCGGGTCCCTACTTTACCCTCGGCATGTGCTATGCCGCGGATCCGGAAACCGGCGATCATGATGTCACCATCCACCGCCTGTGCGTACAGAGCAAAGACGAAATCTCGATGTATTTCGTACCGGGACGTCATCTCGATACTTTCCGGCAAAAAGCCGAGGCGGCCGGGAAAGCGTTGCCTATCTCGATTAGCATCGGCGTGGATCCGGCGATTGAAATTGGCGCCTGCTTTGAGCCGCCGACCACCCCTCTCGGGTTTGATGAACTCTCCATCGCCGGCGCTCTACGTAATCAGGCCGTCGAGCTCAGCGAATGCGTGAGCGTCAACGCCCGCGCCATCGCCAACGCCGAAATCGTTATTGAAGGTGAACTGCTGCCGGGCGTGCGGGTACGCGAAGATCAGAATACCAACAGCGGAAAAGCCATGCCGGAGTTCCCCGGCTACACCGGTAGCGCTCAGGCGGAAGTGCCGGTGATCAAAGTCAAAGCAATTACCCACCGCCGTCACCCGATTCTGCAAACCTGTATCGGGCCGAGCGATGAACATACCAATCTTGCCGGGATCCCGACCGAAGCCAGCATTCTGCAAATGGTAGAGCGCGCGCTTCCAGGCTTTGTGCAAAACGTCCACTGTCCTTCGCCAGGCACCGGTAAATATCTCGCCGTGCTGCAGGTGAAGAAACGCACCCCCAGCGATGAGGGCCGTCAGCGTCAGGCCGCGCTACTGGCGTTTTCCGCCTTCTCGGAGCTAAAGCACGTAATGCTGGTCGATGAAGACGTCGACGTTTTCGACATCAACGACGTCATGTGGGCGATGACCACCCGCTATCAGGGCGATGTCAGCACCGTGTTTATCCCCGGCGTGCGCTGCCATCCGCTGGATCCATCATCCGACCCGGCCTTCAGCCCATCGATTCGCGATAGCGGTATTGCCTGCAAAACCATTTTCGACTGCACCGTCCCGTGGAATATGAAAGCCCACTTCCAGCGCAGCCAGTTTATGGAAGTGGATGTTGACCGCTTTATCCCTGGCTTCAGTAAGAAATAAATTCCACGCAAAGAAAAAGCCTCCCATGCGGGAGGCTTTGACGCTTATGGAGATTGCACAATATATCAGGCGTTGTAGGCGTTTTCGCCGTGGCTGTTGACGTCCAGCCCTTCGCGCTCCTGCTCTTCCGGAACCCGCAGGCCGACGGTCATCGCCGCCACTTTGAAGCCGATCCAGGCGACGACGGCGGACCAGACCACGGTAATGCCGATACTTTCCAGCTGTACCAGCAGCTGATGCCCCATCGTGACGCCTTCCGCATAGCCGACGCCGCCAAGGGTAGTGGAAGCGAAGATGCCAGTCAGGATACAACCGATGATGCCGCACACGCCGTGAACGCCAAACACATCGCATGGGTCATCGACGCGCAGCCAGCGCTTCAGCACCGTGACGCCCCACAGCCCGGCCAGGCCGGCGATGATACCGATAATCAGCGAACCGCCAACGCCAACATAACCGCACGCCGGAGTAATGCCGACCAGACCGGCAATCGCGCCGGAGCAGGCGCCCAGCAGCGACGGTTTGCCGCGGGTGGCCCATTCGCCGAAGGTCCAGGCCAGAATCGCGCCAGCGGTTGCCACGACGGTATTTACGAAGGCCAGGGCGGCAATTTCGTTGGCCGCGCTTGCGGAACCAGCATTAAAGCCGAACCAGCCGACATACAGAATCGCCGTACCGGTGAAGACCATCGGCAGGTTATGCGGTTTAAACGCTTCTTTGCCAAAGCCCACACGTTTGCCCATCATATAGGCGCCCACCAGCCCCGCTACCGCAGCGTTAATGTGTACGACGGTACCACCGGCGAAGTCCAGCGCACCATGGGTCGCCAGCAGGCCGCCGCCCCACACCATATGCGCAATCGGCACGTAGGAGAGCGTGAGCCAAACCACCACGAAAATCAGTACCGCGGAGAAACGAATACGTTCCGCCAGCGCGCCGACGATCAGGCCCACGGTGATACAGGCGAAAGAGCCCTGGAAAGCAACGTGGATATATTGATAGAACGAGCCCATCAGCGCTTTCAGTTCAATATTCTTCAGCATCACCCAGTCGAAGCTGCCGAAGAAGCTACCGCCGCTACCGAAGGCAAGCGTATAGCCATAGATAACCCACAGCACGCAAACCAGGCCAAAAGTCACAATGACCTGAGTCAGCATTGAGAGCACGTTTTTACCGCGAATCAGGCCGCCGTAGAACAACGCAATGCCGGGGATTGTCATAAACAGCACCAGCGCGGTGCAAATCATCATAAAAGCGTTGTCGGCTTTATCCGCCACCGCCGGTTCGGCCGCCAGCGCCAGTCCCGGAAGCAGCGCCAGCGCTCCCAGAGCCGTTTTCATCGTCGTTCTCATCATCTCTTCATCCCCATCGCTGTGTGGTCAGGCAATTACAGTGCCGCTTCGTCGGATTCGCCGGTACGAATACGAATCACGCGCTGCAGTTCGGCGACAAAAATTTTGCCGTCGCCAATTTTTCCGGTCCAGGCGGCCTTGCCTATCACCTCGACAACCTCATCCAGCTGATCGTCGGCAATCGCAATATCAATTTTTACTTTTGGCAGGAAATTGACGCTGTATTCGGCGCCGCGATAGAGCTCGGCATGGCCTTTCTGGCGGCCGAAGCCTTTCACTTCCGTGACCGTCAGGCCCTGAATGCCGATGGAGGACAACGCTTCGCGAACGTCTTCCAGTTTGAATGGTTTGATTACCACGGTAACCAGCTTCATAAATCCCCTCCAGTCAGTATTTGATAGTGGCCGCAGCTAACACAGGAGATAAAGCAAGGGATATGCCAAAAATGAAAACGGGCCGTGAATCGGCCCGTTTAAGGAGAAAAAAACGCGAGGATGTTACTGGCGAGACGGCAAATGACCGCTAATGCACAAAAATGCACCAATACGGTGCACACCCAGTGAGCAAGTTGCACCACTTCACGTCACCCCTGCACCAATGCCTGCTGATGGTGCATCAGGCGCTCAGCGACTCCTCCTCAACGCTGGCGGCTAGCTCTTCGCCAGCCAGCTGTAGCTGGTACATCTGCCAGTAACGGCCCTTCGCCGCCAGCAATTGCTGATGGTTCCCGCGCTCGACGGCTTGGCCACGGTGCAGCACCAGGATCGTATCCGCTTCGACGATGGTCGACAGACGGTGGGCGATAACTACCAGCGTGGTGTGCTCGCGCACTTTCGCCAGCGCCTGCTGGATAGCCTGCTCGGTACCGGAATCGATGTTAGCTGTCGCTTCATCGAGAATCAGCACCTGCGGCGTCTCGACCAGCACACGGGCCAGCGCCAACAGCTGTTTCTGCCCCACCGACAGGTTGTTACCCTGCTCGCCCAGTTGGGTATAAATCCCGTCGCTCATTTCACGGGCAAGGTCAGCGAGCTGCACCGCTTCCAGCGCTTCCCAGACCTGCTGCTCGCTAATATCGCGGCCCAGCGTCACGTTGGCATAGAAGGTATCGGCTAATACCACCGGATCCTGTTGCACCATCGCGACGCCCCGACGTAAAGCGCTGTGGCTTAACGACGACAGCGGGCGGCCATCAAGACGAATTTCGCCTTTGGTCAACGGGTAGTAGCCCATCATCAGGCTGGCCAGCGTGCTCTTGCCGCTACCGGTATGGCCAACCAGCGCCACAAAACCGCGCGAAGGAATATCCAGATTGATATCCTGCAGCACCAGCCGATCGTCGCGATAGGCAAAAGAGACGTTATCAATCGCCACCGCACCGCTGCGTAACGGCGCGCTATCGTTACCCCAGCTCTGGCGTGGACGGTCCATCAGCTCAAACACGCGTTCGCCCGCCACCACCGCTTGCTGCAGCATCGACTGTTGAGTGGTGAGTTCGATCAGCGGTTCGTTAAGCCGCCCGAGGTAGCTAATAAAGGCATATAACACGCCGACTTCGATACTTCCGGAAGCGCTAAAACCAAACAGCATCAGCAGGCCGCAGAGGATCAGCGATGAAAACAGGCTTAACAGCGGTCGCAGCAGGAAACCATCCAGACGCAGCGTCTGCATGCGCGCCAGATAGTGGCCGTAACTGGCTTCACGCATTCGCTCGCCGAATCGCGCCTGCTGGCGGAATTGCTGAATAACGCCCATGCCGTTGATCACTTCGTTGAAGCCATCATTGATATCGGCAAGCCAGGCGCGCATGCGACGCACGATCGGCGTGCTGTAACGCTGATAGATAGCCATCACGATCAGCACCGCCGGGAAGATAGCCACCGCCACCAGCGCCATTCGCCAGTCGAGACTGAACATTGCCACCAGCATCGCGCCTATCAGCGCCGCGCTGCGAAGCACCGTCGCCACGACCGTCACGTACAGGTCGCGGATCACTTCGGTATCGTTGGTAACACGTGATATCAACTGGCCTACAGGTTGCGTATCAAACTCGCTTAACGGCTGACGCAGCGCAGCGTCCATCACATCGCTGCGCAACTGCTGCACCACGCCGACCGCCGCCCGGTTAAACAGCAGCGCCTGGTTATAGTGCAGCGTAGCGGCAAGGATCTGCAGGCAGATATAGGCCGCCGCCAGGCCGCTGACCAGCTTCACCGGTAGCGACTGTTTCGCCACCATGTTATCAATGAAATAGCTTATCAGCAGCGGGCCGCTGACTTCCGCCGCCGCCGCTATCCACATCATGATAACGGCAATGATAAGCGGCTTACGCCACGGCGAACCGTAGGCCAGCAGACGTTTCAGGGTCGGCCAGAGATCGGCGAAATTACGCATCTGTCGCCTCCTCATCCTGCGGCGCATCGTCGAGCGCTGCTTCCAGTTGCTGATAGCGGTACATATCGCGATACCATCCCGACTGGGTGGCAAGCTGCTCATGGCGGCCGCGCTGGGCAATATGGCCGTGTTGCAGAACCAAAATTTCACTGGCTTCGGTTAATGCTGAGAGGCGGTGGGCGCTGATAATCACCGTCCGCCCTTCTCCCCACTGCCGCAGGTTATGCAAAATATCATGCTCCGTCCGCCCATCAACCGCCGACAGCGCATCATCGAGGATCAGAATTTCCGCCTCCAGCAGCAGCGCGCGGGCAATGGAAATACGCTGTTTCTGACCGCCTGAGAGCATGACGCCGCGTTCGCCGACTTCCGTTTCATAGCCCTGTGGCAGGCGCAGAATATCATCATGAACGCTGGCCAGCCGCGCGACATGTTCGATTTGTTCCCGCGTCGCGTCCGGTTTACCCAAGGCAATGTTATTGGCCACGGTATCGGAGAACAGGAATGGGGTTTGATTGACCACCGCCAGCCGCCCGCGCCAGCTATCAAGCTGCAGGCGAGCCAGCGGAATATCATGGAAACGGATATCCCCCTCGGTAACATCAAAATGGCGCTGAATAAGGGAAAGTATGGTGCTTTTCCCGGCTCCCGTCGGGCCGCAGATACCGAGCATTTGCCCCGGCTGCAGGGTGAAGTTAACCTTCTCCAGCGACGGTTTCGTCGCCTGCGGATAGATAAATTCGCGCACCGCCACGTTAAGTGCCCCGCGACCCTCCGGCACCGTTTCGCTACCATCGTTGACCACCGGCGCTTCTTCCAGCATCGAACGAATACGTCCATAGGCGGCGCTACCGCGCTCAACGATGTTAAACATCCACGCCAGCGCCAGCATTGGCCAAATCATCAGGCCGAGATACATGACAAAACTGGTTAACTGACCCAGGGTCAGCTCGCCCTGCAACACCAGCCAGCTGCCGCCGCCGATTGCCAGCAGGTTGGCCGCGCCAATGGCAATATAGATTGTCGGGTCGAAACGGGCATCGATACGCGCAACCCGCATGTTCTTCGCCCCGGTATCCGCCGCATCGGCGGCAAACTGCGCCGACTGGCGATCCTCAAGGCCGAACGCTTTAATCATCCGTATGCTGGTCAGGCTTTCCTGTGTGCGATCGTTGAGGCTGGAAAAAGCCGCCTGCGCCACGCGGAAACGCTCATGCAGGGCATCGCCATTACGCTTGATCGCCAGCGCCATAAACGGCATCGGCACCAGCGCCAGCAGCGTTAACTGCCAGCTGATTTGCGTCGACATCACAATCAGCACCGCGCAACCCATCACCAGTGAGTCCACCAGCGTCAGGACCCCCTCGCCAGCGGCGAATACGACGCGGTCAACATCGTTGGTCGCGCGGGCAATAAGATCGCCGGTACGGTGACGCAGATAAAAGGCCGGATGCTGGCGGCTGAGCTGACGATAAAAGTCTTCACGCAGTTCAACAGCCAGTTGATAAGAGGCGCCGAAGAGCAGCACGCGCCAGACATAGCGCAGTAGATAAATCATCACTGCGATAACCACCAGCGCGCCGATCCACATCCACACCTGCTCTGCGGTGTAATGTTCTTTAGTCACGCCATCGACCACAATCCCCACTACTTTCGGCGGGATTAGCTGGAGTACGGCAATAACGGCAAGCAGAGCGACGGCGCCGAGATAGCGGCGCCACTCCCGGCGAAAGTACCAGCTAAGTTGAGCAAATAATCGCAAACGGTAAAATCCTGAATGTATAATTCGTGGCGGCAAAAAGCCGTTAATCAATAGGCAAGGCCGTGGTGTATTTTATCTGTTCCATGGCAAAACTCGAAGTGACATCCGACAGCCCCGGCACGCTGTTCACCAGACGTTTATAAAAGTCGTCATAGCGCTTCATATCCGCGACCTGTACCCGTAGCAGGTAGTCGTACTCGCCGGCCATACGCCAGAAACCCAGCACTTCCGCCATTTGCGACACTTCGCTGACAAAACGGCAGTACCAGTCACTGCTGTGGTGCTGGGTTTTTATCAACACAAAGGCGGTTAATCCGAGCCCCAGCTTTTCCGCATCCAGGATGGCCACGCGCTCGCGCAGGATGCCTTCGTCCTCAAGACGCTTGAGCCGTTTCCAGCAGGGCGTGGTGGTCAGATTAACGGCATCCGCCAGCGCCTGCAAAGAGAGGGTGCAGTCAGTTTGCAGCAATGAGAGCAGCTTACGGTCAATTTTATCTAGCATAAGGCCACCAGAGAGAATAATTTACTCCCGTAATTGTAATTGAAAGGCCAAATAGCAACAATTTTTCCCGCACAATCCGCTAAGCTGGGCACAAAATGACAAACAGGAATCCGAGATGAACAGCGCCTGGGTAAAACATGCCATTAGTGAAATTAACGCCGACTATCAGCGTTCCGCCGATACACACCTGATCCGCCTGGCGTTGCCTGGTTTTCCGGGGATCCCTATTTATCTAAAGGATGAAAGTACGCATCCAACCGGTAGCCTCAAGCACCGACTGGCGCGCTCGCTGTTTCTCTATGGTCTGTGCAACGGATGGATCAAAGAAGGCACCACGATTATCGAATCGTCTTCGGGTTCGACGGCGGTCTCAGAAGCCTATTTTGCTCGCCTGCTGGGCCTGCCGTTTATTGCCGTGATGCCCTCCTGCACGGCGAAACGTAAAATCGAACAGATTGAATTTTATGGCGGACGCTGTCATTTCGTCGACAACGCCTGCGAAATCTATGCTGCTTCCGAAATGCTGGCGCGCGAGTTGAATGGCCACTATATGGATCAGTTCACCTTCGCCGAGCGCGCCACCGACTGGCGCGGCAATAACAATATCGCCGACAGCATTTTCCGCCAGATGACCCATGAGCCGTATCCGCAGCCGTCGTGGATCGTCATGAGCGCCGGTACCGGCGGTACTTCTGCAACCATCGGCCGCTATATTCGCTGCCAGGGTTACGAGACGCAACTGATGGTCGTCGACCCGCAGAATTCGGTGTTCCTCGATTACTGGCAAAGCCGCGACGCCAGCCTGCGCAGCCCGGTCGGCAGCAAGATCGAAGGGATTGGCCGTCCGCGCGTCGAGCCATCGTTTATTCCTGACGTCGTCGATGAGATGCTGCGCGTTCCGGATGCCGCTAGCGTCGCTACCGCCCTGTGGCTGGAAAAGCAGCTTGGAAGAAAAGTCGGCGCCTCCACCGGTACCAATATGTGGGGCGTGCTGCAACTGGCCACGCGCATGCGCGATGAAGGACGCCAGGGTTCCATCGTCACCCTGTTGTGCGACAGTGGCGAACGTTATCTCGAAAGCTATTACAACCCGCAGTGGGTCGCGGCAAATATCGGCGATATTAGCCCGTGGCAGACGCAGATTATGCAACTGAGCGGCGCACAATAAAAAAAGCCGGATAGAACGCTATCCGGCTTGCTGGTAGGGTCTCTCTATTCGGGGGAATAAGGAAGATCAGGATTATCCAGCCAATGTGTTAAAAAATGGGAAACAGCCTGATGACGGCAGTCTCCGATGATCGGTAGATGCGGCAGTTCAGCTTTGAGCTGCGGCATCGCGTTGCCCATAATGAACCCTCGCCCTACGCTACCAAGCATCTCGCGATCGTTCATTGCATCACCAAATGCCATGCAGTCCTGCAAAGTGAAACCTAAGTGCTTGCTCAGCACCGCCAGCGCAGCCCCTTTATTACAGCCGACCGGCAGCACCTCCAGGCAATCCATCGCCGAGAAACAAAGAAACGCGCGATCGCCTAGCACTTCATTTAGCTGGATCCGCAGACGGCGCAGATCGTCATGATCGCCGCAGAAACAGATCTTGGTGACGTGGTGCGCCGGTATCCGTTTTAGATCGCGCAGTTGATAATGAAAGCCGCTGAAGGCGTGAGCCCGGAGCAGTTCCGGCCTTGCCTGGCCGGTAAACCAGCCGCCATCATTGAAAACGTGCATACTCGCCTGAGTATCCCACACGCTGTGCAGCACCTCTTCCGCCACTTCCGGATTCAAATCCTGGCGATACAGCTCTTCACCTCCCAGTGAATGAATGCGCGTGCCGTTACCGGTAATCAGAAAAGCATCAAGGGAAAACTCGCCGATCACATGGTGCATTTCCAGAGCATGGCGACCGGTGGCAAAGGTCAGGGCGATATCGCGTTCACGCAGCCGTCTCAGCGCCGTCAGAGTCTGTTCTCCGAGACGATGGTCCGGCATCAGCAGGGTGCCGTCCATATCAAATGCCGCTAATTTTGCCATGGTATTTTCCCCGATGTGTGATGGGTTTCGCTTGTGTTGCAGTATCGCCTGAGATATACGGAAGTAATAGTGAATAGATATTTTTTATTGTTCCGGGTTTTCGGGAAATGAGATTATTAAATCGTTTAAATCAGTACCAGCGCCTTTGGCAGCCGACGTCCGGCGCTCCGCAGCAGGTGACCGTTGGCGAGCTGGCTGAACGCTGCTTTTGTAGCGAGCGCCATATCCGTACGCTGTTGCGCCAGGCTCAGGAGGCCGGCTGGTTAAGCTGGCAGGCCAGCTCCGGGCGCGGCAAGCGCGGAATGCTCTGTTTTTACAAAACCCCGGAAAGTTTGCGTAACGAGATGATGGAACAGGCGCTGAATAAGGGTCAGCAACAAAACGCGCTGGAGCTGGCGCAGCTGGCGCCGGTTGAGCTGAAAGCGTTGTTGCACCCCTTCCTCGGCGGCCAGTGGCAAAACAATACCCCGACGCTGCGTATACCTTACTACCGTCCACTGGAACCGCTGCGCCCCGGCTTTCTGCCCGGTCGTGCGGAACAACATTTGGCCGGACAGATCTATTCCGGCCTGACGCGTTTCGACGATAGCGACAATACGCCGGTGGGCGATCTGGCACACCACTGGCAGGTATCACCCGATGGGCTGCGGTGGCACTTTTATATCCGCTCTACCCTGTGTTGGCATAACGGCGATACCGTGAAAACCTCACAGCTGCAGCAAAGACTACTGTTGCTCCTGGAACTCCCGGCACTACGCACCCTCTTTGCCAGCATCAGCCGTATCGATGTCACCCACGCCCAATGTTTGACGATTACGCTGCATCGCCCGGACTACTGGCTACCGTTCCGTTTAGCCAGCTATTGCAGCGTGCTGGCGCATCCTGACGATCCGGCGCTCGGTAGCGGTCCGTTCCGAATAAAGCTTTTTGGCCCGGATCTGGTTCGGCTGGAGAACCATCCCCGCTACCATTTACAGCATCCGCTGATCCAGGCGGTAGAATACTGGATCACGCCGCAGCTATTCGAAAGCGATCTCGGCACCAGCTGTCGCCATCCGGTACAGATCACCATCGGCGATCCCGAAGAGCTCAATAATTTGCGCCAGGTGAGCAACAGCATCAGCCTCGGCTTCTGCTATTTGACCCTGCGTCAGAGTCCACGTCTCAGTAAAGCGCAGGCCCAGCGGATAATTTCGATTATCCACCGCTCGTCGTTGCTGGAAACGCTACCGCTGGACGAAGATCTGATTACGCCGAGCCATGAAGTGCTACCGGGCTGGTCCATTCCCCAGGGCCCGGAAAACCATGAGGTGCCGCTGCCTCGCCAGCTCACCCTGCTCTATCATTTGCCGGTCGAATTACACACAATGGCTGAGCAACTGAAACTACGCCTCGCCACTCTCGGCTGCGAACTGACGCTCATTTTTCACGACGCCAAAAATTGGGACGGCTGCCGGTATCTGGCGCAGGCCGATATGATGATGGGCGACCGCCTGATTGGCGAAGCGCCGGAATATACCCTTGAGCAGTGGCTGCGCTGCGATACGCTATGGCCCCATTTGCTGACCGGGGCGCAATATGCGCACCTGCAGGCAACGTTAGATGCCGTGCAGGCGCAGCCCGAAGCGCGTAGCCGCAACGATGCCCTGCGCAACGTCTTCAATACGCTGATGGATGACGCCATCATGACGCCGTTATTCAAATATAATTACCGCATCAGCGCGCCGCCTGGGGTTAACGGCCTGCGCCTTAATGCCAGAGGGTGGTTCGACTTTGCCAGCGCCTGGCTACCAGCATCATCGGCGTGAGAGAGCTGGTCGCCGCGAGCGTCTGACGGTACCATAACGCTCTCACTTATTTAGTCAGGAATTGCCATGAAACGCGCCGTAGTTGTCTTCAGCGGAGGACAAGACTCAACAACCTGCCTGGTGCAGGCACTGGAACAGTATGATGAAGTGCATTGCGTCACTTTTGATTATGGCCAACGCCACCGCGCCGAGATTGACGTGGCTCGCGAGCTGGCGCTAAAACTGGGCGCGGTAGCGCACAAAGTGCTGGACGTTACCCTGCTTAACGAACTGGCGGTGAGCAGCCTGACCCGCGATAGCATTCCGGTACCGGATTACGAGCCGGATGCCAATGGTATTCCAAATACCTTCGTTCCAGGTCGCAATATTCTGTTTTTAACCCTGACGGCGATCTACGCCTATCAGGTTAAGGCCGAAGCGATTATTACCGGCGTTTGCGAGACCGACTTCTCCGGTTACCCGGACTGCCGCGACGAATTTGTTAAAGCGCTGCACCACGCGGTTAGCCTTGGTATGGCGAAAGACATTCGCTTTGAAACGCCGCTGATGTGGCTCAACAAAGCCGAGACCTGGGCGCTGGCCGATTATTGGGGCCAGTTGGATCTGGTTCGCCGCGAAACGCTCACCTGCTATAACGGCATCAAGGGCGACGGCTGCGGCCAGTGTGCGGCCTGCAACCTGCGCGCCAACGGCCTGAATCAGTATCTGGGCGATCAGGCCGGCGTGATGGCACTAATGAAGCAAAAAACCGGTCTGGGCCAGGGGCACGAAGCTTAAGTTCAACGTCCCCGGTGGCGCTTCGCTTACCGGGGCTACGGATGCACAACTCTCCGCGGTCCGACTGTTATTAGCGCAAATTCATCTGGTCGAGCTTTTCGCGCAACTCCCCTTCCAGCGGCTGCGCCTTCTGCGTTTTCAAATCAATGCAGACAAAGGTAATCAGCGCATCGGCCACCACTTCACCGTTAGGGTTAAGGGTCACAACCTGACTAAGGGTGCCGCTTTTGCCGTTCAACTGCTCAAGCTTACTGGTCACGGTGAGCACGTCTCCAAGTACCGCCGGGCGACGATAATTGATATTGATATTGACCACCACAAAAGCGATGTTATGGCTGGTCATCCAGTGAAACGCCGGACTGCTCTCCAGCCCATCCCAGCGCGCCTCTTCGAGAAACTCCAGATAACGAGCATTGTTAACGTGCTGGTAAACATCCAGGTGATAACCGCGAACTTTAATTTGAGTCTGCATAGCGCACATGCCTTACTATTATTGTTGTTAATCAGGTAAGAGGTCACACCAGATGATGTAACCTCTTTAGCATGGCAAAGATTTGCCACTGTGCAAACCAACAGGCGAAAATTACAGCGTCAGATGTGACAGATTTCTCTCTACCAGTGAACTGCCCATCCCAGGGACCTGTTTAAGATCGTCGAGAGTCTTAAACGGCCCATATTCATCGCGGTAGCTGACGATTGCCTGCGCTTTCTTGAGCCCAACGCCGTTCATAGCCTGTGCTAACTCCTCCGCGCTGGCATTATTGATGCTAACCCGCGCGCCGTGGGTATCCGCCGTTTTGGCCTCCTCCGGCATTTTCGTCTGCGGCGCCTGAATAGTTTCTTTTGCCGATGCCGCCTTGCCGCTCGCCGATGCCGCCAGCGCCCCCTGAGAACCCGCCGCACAAGCCAGTAACACGGCGACAATAACCATTTTCATTCCTCTGTTCATGCTGTTATCTCCTTGTTTGTAGACAGCAAGGTCACGATAGCGGCTGCAAAAAAGGAGTACAAAAGGCAGATTGCGGAAATGGAAAAGGCCGCGAAAGCGGCCTTTAAGTATTGCATCGCGTTACCTCGTTTTGCGAGGCGGCGCGAAATTATTGCTGCTGGTCGATGATGTCGCCGAGCTTGATTTTGGCTTCTTTACGCAGATTACTCATCAACGCTTCGAATGCGATTTGCGCATTATTCTGGGTAATACCCTGCACCATCGCTTTCTTCTGCTCTTCTGGCATAGCGCCCGCTTTTACTTCATCCAGCGCCAGCAATACTACGTTGCCTTTAGCATCGCTGCCTACGCCGTAGCTGGCTTTATCTTTCTGCGGCAGCGGCAAAGAGAATGCAGCCTGACTCAGTGGATCCTGGCCGGTACGGGACAGCGTCTGCGCTGCACCGAAGCTCAGCCCTGCGGCTTTCATCGCTTCATCACCTTTGCCCGCTTTCAGGGCAGCTAACAGTTTGTCAGCATCCAGTTTCGCCTGCTGTTCCGCTTTATTGCGCTTCACGATATCAGTCACCTGCGCTTTCACTTCCGCCAGCGGCTTAACGCTTTCCGCTTTGTGCTCGCTAATGCGCAGAACAAAGGCGCGATCGCCGTCAACGGTAATGATATCGGAGTTACTGCCCGGCGCGCCGTTTTCACCCACCAGACCGCCATTAAAGATAGCATCGGCAACCGGCTTGAAGTTCAGCTCCTCCGGCAGGTTGTCACGGCCGAACCAGCCGGTCTCAACCACTTTCAGGCCGGCAACCTGCGCCGCGCCCGCCAGGGATTCGTTATCATTGCTGGCCGCGTCGCTGACCTTCTGCTGTAGCGCGTAGTACGCGTCCAGCGCTTTTTCCTGTTTTACTTTAGCCGCGATGTCGTTACGCACATCGGCCAGCGGTTTTACCTGTGCCGGCTGAACATCGTCAAGGCGCGCCACCAGGAAGCCTACGGAAGATTTGATCACTCCGGAAAGCTGACCTTTGTCTTTCAGGCCGGCATCTTTGAGTTCAGGCACGGTAGAGGCCTCTTCCATCCAGCCCATATCGCCGCCGTTACGCGCAGAGATGATGTCGGTAGATTTCTCTTTTGCCAGCGTGGCGAAATCGGCGCCTTTTTGCAGTTCGGCGAGCACCGCTTTCGCATCAGCTTCAGTTTTAGTCTGAATCACGCTGTAGCGATTACGCTGCGGCTGAGTGAACTGATCTTTATGCTGGTCATACCATGACTGGATTTCTTCGTCAGAGGCGTTTTCCTGCATGCTGGCGGCATCCATCTTGATGTAGCTCACGCGGAACTGCTCTGGCGCCATAAAACGGGCCTGGTTCTGCTGCCAGAAGGCGTTAATCTCTTCATCACTAACGGTCTGTTTCGCCGCCAGCGCGTTAACGTCGATAGTCGCTTCACGAACCACGCGCTGTTGGGATACCAGCGCCGCCAGTTGGTCGGACTCGCCCGGCAGCATGAAATCGGTACCGGCTACCGCATTGATCAGCTGTTGCGTCGTCAGTTGGTTACGCAGCGCTTGCGCGTATTGATCGGTGGTCATACCCATTTGATTCACGATGGCGCTGAAGCGTTCGTTATCAAATTTGCCGTTCGACTGGAAGGCCTGGGTCTGGAAGATGGCCTGTTTCACCTGGTCGTCGCTGATGCTCAGGCCCAGTTCACGGGCATACTGATCCAGCAGCGATTCATCGATCAGACGGTTCAGCACCTGCTGACGCATGGTCTTCATGTAGTTTTCATTGGCCGCCAGCTCGGAGAACTGATCGCCTAGCTGCTGCTGCATGCGGTTACGCTCGCTGGCAACGGCATTTTCAAACTGCGCGCGGCCAATCTCCTGACCATTCACTTTTGCGGCATAGTTGTTGCCGCCGCCAATCAGGTAACCACTCACCCCGGTCAAAATGAACGAGACGATAATGATACCGAAAATAATCTTGAGCACGACGCTGTTGGCGGCCGTGCGTAGGTTGTCCATCATGGTGTAACAACGCTCCGCTGTAGATGACTTTAGCTCGCGCAGCATAGCACGTGATGGCTGCCGCGCGTGAGGACGTATTTTGACAAGAAAACGGGGCAATTGTCAGCCCACAAGTGCGCATAAACACACATAAAGTCGCGTTCTGGACAAATAAAAAAGGCACATCTCGCGATGCGCCCTTGTACTTCGTCACATTCCCTGACGGGAGTGCCGATTAGTTTACCGCGTCTTTCAGCGCTTTACCTGCACGGAAGCCCGGTACTTTAGCGGCAGCAATGGTAATTTCTTTACCTGTTTGTGGGTTGCGACCAGTACGGGCAGCACGCTCTTTAACAGCAAAAGTACCGAACCCTACCAGCGCAACATCATCCCCAGCTTGCAGAGATTCAGTAACAGAAGCGATCAAAGCATCTAACGCACGTCCAGCTGCAGCTTTAGAAATGTCCGCACCCGCAGCAATTTTGTCAATCAGTTGAGATTTATTCACTGTTCTCTTCCTCTCTTTATAATTTATATCGCACCAGAATCCTTCATGGCGCGACCGCGCAGCAGTTATATCAGGACTGTCATGCCCTTACAACAGAGTTGTCGATGACCCCTGCCAGCGATCTAAGTTAGCTACACAAAAAAAGGCTGGCAAGTACGAATTTACTTACCAGCCCCACTTTTCTTAACGCTATTTGCGCGATATCACTATTTTGCGCTTACAACCTGCATGCCAAACGGTTCATTTTGCAGGGCAAGTGTCAGAACTTCCTCGATTCGCTGTACCGGATGAATATCCAAATCGGCGATAACGTTTTCCGGAATTTCTTCAAGGTCACGCTTGTTTTCGTAAGGAATCAGAACAGTCTTAATCCCCCCACGATGCGCCGCCAGCAGTTTTTCCTTCAGACCGCCGATTGGCAGCACCTGGCCGCGCAGGGTGATTTCCCCTGTCATCGCCACATCGGCGCGTACCGGGTTACCGGTCAGGCAGGAAACCAACGCGGTGCACATCGCCGTACCGGCGCTCGGGCCATCTTTTGGCGTTGCCCCTTCCGGTACGTGCACGTGAATATCGCGTTTTTCGTAGAAGTCCGGATTGATACCGAGCTTCTCAGCACGCGCGCGTACCACGGTCAGCGCTGCCTGAATCGACTCCTGCATGACTTCGCCAAGTGAACCGGTGTAGGTTAACTTGCCTTTGCCCGGAACGCAGGCGGTTTCGATGGTCAGCAGATCGCCGCCCACTTCCGTCCACGCCAGACCGGTCACCTGACCTACGCGGTTTTCGCTATCCGCGCGGCCGTAGTCAAAGCGCTGCACGCCAAGATAATCGTGCAGGTTTTCACCGTTAATCTCGATGTGTTTCAGCGACTTATCCAGAAGAAGCTGTTTAACGGCTTTACGGCACAGCTTGGAGATTTCGCGCTCCAGGCTACGTACGCCTGCTTCACGGGTGTAGTAACGAATAATGCCGATAATGGCGCTATCGTCGACCGTCAGCTCGCCCTTTTTCAGCGCGTTGCGTTCGATCTGCTTCGGCAGCAGGTGGCGCTTAGCAATGTTCAGTTTTTCATCTTCGGTATAACCGGAGAGACGAATCACTTCCATACGGTCCAGCAACGGAGCCGGGATATTCATGGAGTTGGAGGTCGCCACGAACATCACGTCGCTGAGATCGTAGTCCACTTCCAGATAGTGGTCGTTAAAGGCCACGTTCTGTTCCGGATCCAGTACCTCCAGCAATGCTGAAGCCGGGTCACCGCGCATGTCGGAGGACATTTTGTCGATCTCATCCAGCAGGAACAGCGGGTTTTTCACCCCCACTTTCGCCATTTTCTGGATCAGTTTCCCCGGCATCGAGCCAATATAGGTACGGCGGTGACCACGGATTTCCGCTTCATCACGCACGCCGCCCAATGCCATGCGCACGTACTTACGCCCGGTAGCTTTGGCAATAGACTGACCAAGCGAGGTTTTACCCACCCCCGGCGGCCCAACCAGGCACAGGATCGGCCCTTTCAGCTTGTTAACGCGACTCTGTACCGCAAGATACTCAAGGATGCGGTCCTTGACTCGCTCCAGACCATAGTGATCGGTATCGAGGATCTCTTGCGCCTGACGCAGATCTTTTTTGACCTTGCTGCGGGCATTCCACGGCACCTGCACCATCCAGTCGATGTAGCCGCGCACGACGGTGGCTTCCGCCGACATCGGGGACATCATCTTCAGCTTTTGCAGTTCCGCTTCGGTTTTTTCTTTCGCCTCTTTCGGCATCTTCGCCGCGTCGATCTTACGCTTCAGCGCTTCGTTTTCGTCCGGGGCATCATCCATCTCGCCGAGCTCTTTCTGGATGGCTTTCATTTGCTCATTCAGATAGTACTCACGCTGAGATTTTTCCATCTGCTTTTTCACGCGGTTGCGAATGCGTTTCTCAACCTGCAGCAGATCGATTTCAGATTCCATCATCGCCATCAGATATTCCAGACGCTCGTTCACGTCGGACATCTCCAGCACGGACTGTTTGTCCGCCAGCTTAAGCGGCATATGCGCAGCGATGGTATCCGCCAGACGCGCGGGATCGTCGATGCTATTCAGCGACGTCAGCACTTCCGGTGGGATTTTTTTGTTCAGCTTGATGTAGCCTTCAAACTGGCTGATAGCCGTACGCACCAGAACTTCCTGCTCCCGCTCTTCAATGACCGGAGAAGCAAGGTACTCTGCTTTGGCGGAGAAGTGCTCGCCGTTATCAGACAGCGCAGTAATACGCGCACGCTGTAAGCCTTCCACCAGCACTTTCACAGTGCCGTCCGGCAGCTTCAGCATTTGCAAAATTGACGCCACGGTCCCGACGGTGAAAAGATCGTTTACACCCGGCTCATCCGTCGACGCTTCTTTCTGCGCGACCAGCATGATTTTTTTATCATGGTCCATGGCCGCTTCCAGACAACGGATAGATTTTTCCCGCCCTACAAACAGGGGTATGACCATGTGCGGATAAACCACCACATCGCGCAACGGCAATACGGGGATTTCAATGCGTTCAGAACGCTCAGGATTCATAGAGCTCTCTCTTAGTTTAAAGTCCGCCAGGTAGCCGACGACACCTTCATTAACGCGTCGCCGTTAATATGTAATCCAGTATATGGGGATGTATTCCATACATTCAACGGCGGGAACACAGGAAAAATAAAAGGGGGGATAAAATCCCCCCTTTTTGCTTAACTGCTTGTGTCGATTGGCGAATTATTCGCCAGATGCCTGCTGCGCTTCCGGCTTGCCGTAGATCAGCAGCGGCTTGCTCTGACCTTCGATCACCGACTCGTCAATCACCACTTTTTCGACATCTTCCATGGACGGCAGATCGTACATGGTGTCGAGTAGCGCGGCTTCAACGATCGAACGCAGACCACGGGCGCCGGTTTTACGCGCCATCGCTTTCTTGGCGATCGCATCCAGCGCTTCATCACGGAATTCCAGCTCAGCGCCTTCGAGGCCAAACAGCGCCTGATACTGCTTAGTCAGGGCGTTTTTCGGCTCTTTCAGGATCTGAATCAGCGCTTCTTCACTCAGTTCATTCAGCGTCGCGACAACCGGCAGACGGCCGATAAATTCCGGGATCAGACCAAACTTGATCAGATCTTCCGGCTCGACCTGCGCCAGCAGTTCGCCTTCGCTAGCTTTATCGGATTTAGCTTTTACCGTCGCGCCAAAACCAATGCCGGAGCCGGTTTCAACACGGTGGGAAATCACTTTGTCCAGACCAGCGAACGCGCCGCCGCAGATAAACAGAATCTTGGAGGTATCAACCTGCAAGAACTCCTGTTGCGGATGTTTGCGCCCGCCCTGTGGCGGAACAGCGGCTACGGTACCTTCGATAAGCTTCAATAGCGCCTGCTGAACGCCTTCGCCGGACACGTCGCGGGTAATCGACGGGTTATCCGATTTACGGGAAATTTTGTCGATCTCATCGATGTACACGATGCCGCGCTGCGCTTTCTGCACATCGTAATCGCATTTCTGCAGCAGCTTCTGGATGATGTTTTCCACGTCTTCACCCACGTAACCCGCTTCGGTCAGGGTGGTGGCATCGGCCATGGTAAACGGAACATCCAACAGACGCGCCAGCGTTTCAGCCAGCAGCGTTTTACCGGAACCGGTCGGCCCGATCAGCAGAATGTTGCTTTTACCCAGTTCTACGCCATTGCTGGTGTCGCCGTTGCGCAGACGTTTGTAGTGATTGTATACCGCCACTGCCAGCACTTTTTTCGCCTGTTCCTGACCGATAACATAATCGTCCAGATGGTGGCGAATTTCGTGCGGCGTCGGCAGCGCGCTGCGCTCGCGGTGCGGAGCGACTTCTTTAATCTCTTCGCGAATGATGTCGTTACATAAATCAACGCATTCGTCGCAGATATACACGGATGGCCCGGCGATCAGCTTACGCACTTCATGCTGGCTTTTGCCGCAAAAAGAGCAGTACAACAGTTTGCCCGAACCATCTTTGCGTTTATCTGTCATGAGTCCAAACCTCTTCTTAAGTTCTTTGTGCCGCAGATGACGACGCAAATGCCATTCTCAGGCGCAAGTCGCGATCACGCGTTGTGCCGCCCAGTTGTTAAAACAAGTATAGCGGCACCCTTACGCCACGGGCATCAATTACGATGGGTCAAGATGGAATCGACCAGGCCGTATTCCACCGCTTCCGACGCCGACAGGAAGCGGTCACGCTCGGTATCGCGCTCGATCTGCTCAAGGGATTGACCCGTATGATGCGCCATCAGTTCATTCATACGCCCTTTCACTTTCAGAATTTCACGGGCGTGGATTTCGATATCCGTCGCCTGACCCTGATAGCCGCCCAGCGGCTGGTGAATCATCACGCGGGAGTTCGGCAGACAGAAACGCTTGCCTTTCGCCCCGGCGGTCAGCAGGAAGGCGCCCATTGAAGCCGCCTGCCCCATACAGATAGTGCTGACATCCGGCTTGATGAACTGCATGGTGTCGTAAATTGACATCCCGGCGGTGATCACGCCGCCCGGAGAGTTAATGTACAGGTAAATATCTTTTTCTGGATTTTCCGCTTCCAGAAACAGCATCTGCGCCACGATCAGATTAGCCATGTGGTCTTCCACCTGGCCGGTCAGGAAAATAACGCGTTCCTTGAGCAGACGGGAATAGATATCAAAAGAACGTTCACCGCGTGAGGTCTGTTCAATGACCATCGGCACCAGGGCCATATGGGGTGCAAAGTTATCTCGTTCGCCACTGTATGACATTTCCGTCTCCTGGATTAATTTTGAAAAAACCTGCTGCACTGATTGTAACCTTATGGACGGATTATCAGCCAGAGTTTCTATCCGCAGGGCACTGATACGTTGACCTGGTCATTATTCCTGACGCTGCGGATGCAGATACGTCACCCGGTTATGGGGATGGCGCAGCCATAATTCAAGCATAACAACCTTTTGGAGTAACGCTATCACTGAAAATGTGTTTTAGCACTCATCCTAAGCCTATCATTGCAATAAAAAAAACCCGCCGCCTTTCGGCAACGGGCTTTTGCGCGAACTTTAAACAGCCGGGCTAAATTACGCCTGCTGGTTCATCAGTTCGTTGAAGGAAGTGGCTTTTTCAGACACTTTAGCTTTCGCCAGCACGGCTTCAACAGCCTGCTCTTCCAGCGCCACGTTGCGCATGTTGTCCATCAGCTCTTTGTTCTTGCTGTAGAACTCAACCACTTCTGACGGATCTTCGTACGCGGAAGCCATCTCTTCGATCAGGCCTTTCACGCGCTCTTCGTCAGCTTTCAGCTCGTTGGTGCGAATCACTTCGCCCAGCAGCAGGCCAACAACTACGCGACGTTTAGCCTGCTCTTCGAACAGTTCGCGAGGCAGTTCCAGAGCCTGTTTCTCGTTACCGCCGAAACGCTGAGCAGCCTGACGACGCAGTACGTCGATTTCACTGTCGATCAGAGCAGCCGGAACGTCGATGTCGTTCGCTTTCACCAGGCCTTCGATAGCCTGAGATTTAACGCGGTTACGCACGGCGCCTTTCAGCTCGCGTTCCATGTTTTTACGCACTTCCGCACGCAGACCTTCAACGGAACCATCTTCAACGCCGAAACGCTTGATGAATTCAGCAGTCAGTTCCGGCAGCTCGCGTTCTTCAACTTTTTTCAGGTTGATAACGAACTTAGCGGCTTTACCTTTCAGGTTTTCAGCGTGGTACTCTTCCGGGAAGGTCACGTCGATGGTGAACTCTTCGCCAGCTTTGTGGCCTTTGATACCGTCTTCGAAGCCCGGGATCATTCGACCCTGACCCATCGCCAGTACGAAGTCAGACGCTTTACCGCCTTCGAACTCTTCGCCGTCTACAGAACCGGTGAAGTCGATGGTAACGCGATCTTCAGCGTCAACAGCGCCTTCTTTTTCTTTCCAGTTCGCCTGCTGCTTACGCAGGGTGTCCAGCATGCCGTCAACGTCAGCGTCGGTGACTTCAACAACCGGTTTTTCAACTTCGATTGCGTCCAGACCTTTCAGCTCAACTTCCGGATACACTTCGAACTCTACCGCGTAGGTGAAGTCTTCGCCCAGCTTGTATTCGCCCGGAACGTAGTTCGGCGCGCCGGCCGGATTAATTTTCTCTTTGATGATCGCGTCAACGAAATGACGGCTCATCAGGTCGCCCAGCACGTCCTGGCGAACGGAAGCGCCATAACGCTGAGCAACAACATTCATCGGCACTTTGCCTTTACGGAAGCCGTCAATGCGAACTTTTTTCGCTACGTTGACCAGCTCGCTTTTGACAGCATTCTCGATGCTGTCAGCGGCGATAGTAATCGTTACACGGCGCCCAAGGCCCTGAGTGGTTTCAACTGAAACTTGCATCTTGTTACCTCAAAAAAATCACAGTGCTCGGTCAACTCTGGAAGCGCGTGTAGGTGGCTTCGCAGAACCGGGATGCCCTCTTCAAATCAGAAACACATTCCCTGTCGTCAGAATCATCCCGAAGACATTCATATATAAGACGCGGCATTATAGCGGCATCACTTTTGTGAGTCGAGAACGGTTGTCACCCACTGCTGCGGCGTTTTTCACATTTCCCGCTCAAATTTGTCTGCAAAAGCGCGAACTTTGCGCATTTTCCAGGCAAAAGAAAACGGCCCGCAGGCCGTTTTTGCTAAATCTTCACGCAACATACTGGAAAAGCGCCAGCGGTTGCAAATGTGATTTTTACGCGATGCTACCCGCTCCGCGGCATGGCGGAGAGGCAAAGACGGTATCCTGTAGCCCTTCCCACTCTTTAATCGTGTAAGTATGCAGCGCCAGCGCGTGCACGGTGCTTGACAGCTCCTCGGTCAACGTACCGTAAATCATACGATGACGATTAAGGAAACGTTCGCCGGTGAAGCGGTCGCTCACCAACACCACTTTAAAATGACTTTCAGAGCCCGCAGGGACGTTGTGCCGATAGCTTTCATCCACGACTTCCAGATACATCGGGTCGAACGCTGCTCTAAGTTTTGCTTCGATCTGCTCACGTATCATCATGAATTTTCTCCTCCGACAACGCTGAGATGCCGCCTTTCCCTTTAAATGTTAGCCGCTTTTACCGCTTCCATTGGCAGAAAACAACAAAAAATTAGCATTCCTCTGATATTTTCACGCAAAAGTATCAGGTTTACTGATGATGAACGCTAAATCTCCCTGCTAAATCGCCACCGGAAATGGGACGAGGTCATAAAACGCACAACACGATGATTTTCCACTCGTAGCCACTTCCCCTCACCGTTGGCGATGTTATGATGGCGGGAATTTTCCTTAAACACCCTAACTACTTCGAGTTGCAGAAAAAAGCGCCCGCGATTCCCCGCGGCGTCTGAAACCTGAATTATGACGGGTATAACAACACCGTGCGTTGAGACCCTGAACATGCTGAAGAAAATTCTATTCCCGTTGGTCGCGATGTTTGTACTCGCAGGATGCGCCACCCCGCCGACGACCATTGAAGTATCGCCGAAAATCACCCTGCCACAGCAGGATCCGAGCCTGATGGGCGTTACCGTCAGCATCAACGGCGCAGACCAGCGTACCGATCAGGCGCTGGCGAAGGTCACCCGTAACAACCAGCTGGTTACGCTGACCGCCTCTCGCGATCTGCGCTTCCTGTTGCAGGAAGTGCTTGAGAAGCAAATGACGTCGCGCGGCTACATGATTGGCCCGAACGGCGCCGTCGACCTGCAGATCATTGTTAACAAACTGTATGCTGACGTCTCGCAGGGCAACGTGCGTTACAACATCGCCACTAAAGCGGATATCGCCATCATCGCGACCGCCGCTAACGGCACCAAGATGACCAAAAACTATCGCGCCAGCTACTCCGTTGAGGGCGCTTTCCAGGCTTCCAACGAGAACATTGCGAACGCGGTTAATAGCGTGCTGACCGATACCATCGCCGACATGGCGCAGGACACCAGCATTCACGACTTCATCAAACAAAACGCTCGTTAATAAAATAGCAGACCCGGTATCATACCGGGTCTGCTCTATATGCCATGTCCAATCACTACTTGCGTATTTTTCAGCAGCCCAAATCAGCTATTTTGCTGATCCTTGGCTTTGCTTCTGGTTTACCTCTCGCGCTGACCTCCGGCACGCTGCAAGCGTGGATGACCGTTGAAAATATCGATTTAAAAACTATCGGCTTCTTTTCTCTCGTCGGTCAGGCCTACGTATTTAAGTTTTTGTGGTCGCCATTAATGGACCGCTACACGCCGCCGTTTTTAGGCCGCCGCCGCGGCTGGCTGCTGACGACTCAGCTTGCGCTGCTTATCGCCATCGCCGCGATGGGCTTTCTTGAACCCGCAACGCAGTTGCGCTGGATGGCGGCGTTGGCTGTGGTTATTGCTTTTTGCTCCGCATCGCAGGATATCGTCTTTGACGCCTGGAAAACCGACGTCCTCCCGGCGGAAGAGCGCGGCGCCGGTGCGGCGATAAGCGTGCTCGGTTATCGTTTGGGAATGCTGGTTTCCGGAGGGTTAGCGCTCTGGTTGGCCGACCGTTGGCTGGGCTGGCAAGGTATGTACTGGCTGATGGCCGCGCTGCTTATTCCTTGTATTATCGCCACGCTGCTGGCGCCGGAGCCCAGCGACGTCATTCCGGTGCCTAAATCGCTTGAGCAGGCCGTCGCCGCGCCGTTGCGCGATTTCTTCGGTCGCAACAACGCCTGGCTTATTCTGCTGTTAATTGTCCTTTATAAGCTCGGCGATGCCTTCGCCATGAGCCTGACCACCACTTTCCTTATTCGCGGCGTCGGTTTTGATGCCGGCGAAGTCGGAATGGTGAATAAAACGTTGGGCCTGTTCGCCACCATTGTCGGCGCACTCTACGGCGGCGTGCTGATGCAGCGCCTGACGCTGTTCCGCGCCCTGCTGATCTTTGGCTTGCTGCAGGGGGCCTCCAACGCCGGATACTGGATCCTCTCGGTCACCGATAAACACCTTTATTCGATGGCGGCGGCGGTATTTTTTGAGAACCTGTGCGGCGGGATGGGCACCGCGGCGTTTGTTGCGCTGTTAATGACGCTGTGTAACAAGTCGTTTTCCGCCACTCAGTTTGCGCTACTGTCGGCGCTGTCGGCGGTGGGTCGCGTTTACGTTGGGCCGATTGCCGGCTGGTTTGTCGAAGCGAACGGCTGGCCGACGTTTTATCTTTTCTCCGTCGTTGCCGCCGTGCCGGGGATTTTGCTCCTGCTTCTGTGTCGCCGTACGCTGGAATATACCCAACGCACGGAAAGCTTCTTGCCGCGCACGCAATACCCTCAGACTTACGCCCTGGCGCTGCTTATCCTGGCGGTAGGTTGCTTGATGCTGGCGATATGGCTGCTGCTGTTGGCGATGAACGCGCTGGATTACACCTCTTTCTCCTTCCTGCCTGGCCTGCTGGAAGTCGCCGCGCTGACCGCTATCGGTGGTATTTTGCTCGGCGCGATTCTGGACTATATGGCGCTACGCAAAACGCAGCTGATTTAATTTTCGCCAAACCGTTAATAGCCGTTTTAATTACCCGAGGTAATTATAACGGCTTATTAGCGATTTTATTTTCCCTGGGAGCTGATTTGTTGTTTTGTGCGTTTTAGATTTCTGGAAATTATTGACAATTTTTACGCGATTCTTTAATTAATTTAACCGATTCAGCAGCGTTACGTTATTTTAACGTTTTCTTTATGTCTTTTATTTGATAATTAATTGTTAATTATTTGTGTTATTTTAACCATGTTTATACCCGTACACCCATAAGCATTCCCTTTCTTATCCCTTTCGTTATAGATCCAGCGTAAATCAGGCTTTGCAAGCAATTACGTCACATTCCGTAACATATGTGACAATCCAAGCAGAACCCGCTAACACAGAACTGACACAGATCCAATCGTGTTTACAGTAATGCAACCTTACCGTAAAATGCCCATACACTTTAAACGCCACCAGATCCCGTGGAATTGAGGTCGTTCAATGAGACTCAGGAAATACAATAAAAGTTTGGGATGGATGTCATTAATCGCAGGTACTGTATTACTCAGTGGTTGTGATTCTGCGCTCCTTGACCCAAAAGGACAGATTGGACTGGAGCAACGCTCTTTGATTCTGACGGCATTCGGCCTGATGATGATTGTCGTTATTCCCGCCGTCTTAATGGCAGTAGGATTTGCCTGGAAGTATCGCGCGAGCAATAAAGATGCGAAGTATAGCCCGAACTGGTCACACTCCAACAAAGTTGAAGCTGTGGTCTGGACGGTTCCTATTCTGATCATCTTGTTCCTGGCCGTTCTGACCTGGAAAACCACTCACGCTCTGGAGCCAAGCAAACCGCTTGTCCACGACGAGAAAGCAATCACCATCGAAGTTGTATCGATGGACTGGAAATGGTTCTTTATTTACCCGGAACAGGGTATCGCTACCGTCAACGAAATCGCCTTCCCGGCGAACGTACCGGTACACTTTAAAGTCACTTCCAACTCCGTGATGAACTCGTTCTTTATTCCGCGCTTAGGTAGCCAGATTTATGCGATGGCCGGGATGCAGACTCAGCTGCACCTCATCGCTGATGAAGCAGGCACTTATGACGGTATCTCCGCAAGCTATAGTGGCCCGGGCTTCTCTGGTATGAAGTTCAAGGCTATCGCCACCCCGGATCGTGCAACCTTCGATCAGTGGGTAGCAAAAGCGAAACAGTCCCCGAACTCCATGGACTCCATGGCTGCATTCGACAAAGTGGCTGTGCCTAGCGAAAACAACAAAGTGGAATACTTCTCTAACGTGAAACCGGATTTGTTCAAAGATGTTGTTAACAAATTCATGTCTCACGAGAGCATGAACATGTCTAAACCTGAAGGCGAGCACGCTGCGCACGAAGGGATGGAAGGCATGGACATGAGCCACGCGGAAACCGCTCACTAAGGGGCCGAGGAAGAAAACGATGTTCGGAAAACTTACACTGGATGCAGTGCCCTACCACGAACCTATTATCGTGGTAACGGTTGCTGCAATCATCGTCGGGGGACTGGCGATACTGGCAGCGATCACTTACTTCGGTAAGTGGTCCTACCTATGGAACGAGTGGCTGACGTCCGTCGACCACAAACGTCTCGGTATCATGTACGTTATCGTGGCAATCGTCATGCTGCTGCGTGGCTTTGCTGATGCCGTTATGATGCGTAGCCAGCAGGTGCTGGCCTCAGCCGGGGAAGCAGGATTCCTGCCACCTCATCACTACGATCAGATCTTTACCGCCCACGGCGTTATCATGATCTTCTTCGTGGCAATGCCATTCGTTATCGGCCTGATGAACCTGGTGGTTCCGCTTCAGCTCGGTGCGCGTGACGTTGCGTTCCCGTTCCTCAACAACCTGAGCTTCTGGTTCACGGTTGTGGGCGTGATTCTGGTTAACCTGTCTCTGGGCGTCGGTGAGTTCGCACAGACCGGTTGGCTGGCGTATCCGCCGCTTTCGGGAATTGAGTACAGTCCTGGCGTAGGGGTCGATTACTGGATTTGGGCGCTGCAGCTCTCCGGTATCGGTACTACCCTGACCGGTATCAACTTCTTTGTGACCATTATCAAGATGCGTGCCCCTGGCATGACCATGTTCAAGATGCCGGTATTCTCCTGGGCATCTCTGTGCGCCAACATCCTGATTATCGCCTCCTTCCCAATTCTGACCGTCACCGTCGCGCTGCTGACCCTGGACCGCTACCTGGGCACCCATTTCTTTACCAACGATATGGGTGGCAACATGATGATGTACATCAACCTGATTTGGGCCTGGGGTCACCCGGAAGTGTACATTCTGGTTCTGCCGGTATTCGGGGTCTTCTCCGAAGTCGCAGCGACCTTCTCGCGTAAACGTCTGTTTGGTTACACCTCGCTGGTGTGGGCAACCGTCTGTATTACCGTTCTGTCGTTCATCGTTTGGCTGCACCACTTCTTCACCATGGGTGCCGGCGCGAACGTAAACGCCTTCTTCGGTATTACCACTATGATTATCGCAATCCCGACCGGGGTTAAGATCTTCAACTGGCTGTTCACCATGTACCAGGGCCGCATCGTCTTCAACTCGGCGATGATGTGGACTATCGGCTTCATCGTTACCTTCTCCGTTGGTGGGATGACAGGTGTTCTGCTGGCGGTACCGGGTGCGGACTTCGTACTGCACAACAGTCTGTTCCTGATTGCGCACTTCCATAACGTCATCATCGGCGGCGTGGTATTCGGTTGCTTCGCAGGCCTGACCTACTGGTGGCCGAAAGCCTTTGGTTTCACCCTGAACGAAACCTGGGGTAAACGCGCATTCTGGTTCTGGATCATCGGCTTCTTCGTAGCATTTATGCCGCTGTACGTGCTGGGCTTCATGGGCATGACCCGTCGTCTGAGCCAGGACATCGATCCGCAGTTCCACTCCATGCTGGTTGTTGCAGCATGCGGCGCGGCGCTGATTGCTTGCGGTATCCTGTGCCAGCTGATCCAGTTCTACGTTTCTATCCGCGATCGCGATCAGAACCGTGACCTGACAGGTGACCCATGGGGCGGTCGTACTCTGGAGTGGGCAACCTCTTCTCCACCGCCGTTCTATAACTTCGCTGTCGTTCCTAACGTTCACGAGCGTGATGCGTTCTGGGAAATGAAAGAAAAAGGCGAAGCGTACAAGCAACCTGCGCATTATGAAGAAATTCATATGCCGAAAAACAGCGGCGCGGGCATCATCATTGCTGCATTCGCAACGGTGTTTGGCTTCGCGATGATCTGGCATATCTGGTGGATGGCGATTGTTGGTTTCGCCGGCATCGTAGTGACCTGGATTATCAAGAGCTTTGACGAGGACGTGGATTACTACGTACCGGTTGCAGAAGTCGAAAAACTGGAAAATCAGCATTTCGATGAGATTAACAAAGCAGGGCTGAAAAATGGCAACTGATACTCTTGCGCACAATGCCCACGCGCATGAACACGGGCACCATGATACAGGACCGATGAAAGTCTTCGGTTTCTGGATCTACCTGATGAGCGACTGCATTATCTTCGCTACGCTGTTCGCAACCTATGCCGTTCTGGTGAACGGCACGGCTGGCGGCCCGGCGGGTAAAGATATCTTTGAACTGCCGTTCGTTCTGGTTGAAACCGCACTGCTGTTATTCAGCTCCATCACCTATGGCATGGCGGCTATCGCCATGTACAAGAACAACAAGAGCCAGGTCGTTTCCTGGCTCGCCCTGACCTTCCTCTTCGGTGCAGGGTTCGTTGGGATGGAAATCTATGAATTCCATCACCTGATTGTTGAAGGTATGGGTCCGGACCGTAGCGGCTTCCTGTCAGCGTTCTTCGCGCTGGTTGGTACCCACGGTCTGCACGTCACCTCTGGTCTGCTGTGGATGGCGGTATTGATGGTTCAGGTATCCCGTCGCGGCCTGACCAGCACTAACCGTACCCGTATTATGTGCCTGAGCCTGTTCTGGCACTTCCTGGACGTGGTGTGGATCTGCGTGTTCTCTGTTGTTTATCTGATGGGGGCGATGTAATGAGTCATTCTACCGATCATAGCGGCGCTTCTCACGGCAGCGTGAAGAGCTACATGACAGGGTTCATCCTGTCGATCATTCTGACGGCAATCCCGTTTGCAATGGTTATGAGTGGCTCTGCCTCGCATGCAGCGATTCTGGGAACCATCCTGGTCACGGCTGTAGTGCAGATTCTGGTGCACCTGGTGTACTTCCTGCACATGAACAGTAAATCTGACGAAGGTTGGAACCTGACCGCGTTTATCTTCACCGTAATCATCATTGCTATCGTTGTTGTCGGCTCCATCTGGATTATGTGGAACCTCAACTACAACATGATGATGCACTAAGAGCGGCGAGTATGTTTAAGCAATACCTGCAAGTAACGAAACCAGGCATCATTTTTGGCAACCTGATCTCCGTGATCGGCGGTTTCCTGCTGGCCTCCAAAGGCCACATCGACTATCCGCTGTTCGTCTGGACGCTCCTCGGAGTATCCCTGGTGGTCGCCTCGGGTTGTGTTTTCAACAACTACATCGACCGTGATATCGATCGTAAGATGGAACGGACGAAAAACCGGGTGCTGGTCAAAGGGCTGATCTCGCCAGAATCATCGCTGGTATACGCCACCTTGCTGGGTATTGCTGGCTTCATGCTGCTGTGGTTCGGCGCTAACCCGCTGGCCTGCTGGCTTGGCGTGATGGGGTTTGTGGTTTATGTCGGCATCTATAGCCTGTATATGAAACGCCACTCTGTCTACGGCACGCTGATTGGCTCACTCTCCGGCGCTGCGCCGCCGGTGATTGGCTACTGCGCAGTTACCGGTGATTTTGACAGCGGCGCGGCGATTCTGCTGGCGATCTTTAGCCTGTGGCAGATGCCTCACTCTTACGCCATCGCGATCTTCCGTTTCAAGGATTATCAGGCGGCGAATATTCCGGTTCTGCCGGTAGTGAAAGGCATCTCAGTCGCGAAAAACCATATCACGCTGTACATCGTGGCCTTTGCCGTGGCAACGCTGATGCTTTCTCTGGGGGGTTACGCCGGATATAAATATCTGGTCGTAGCGGCCGCGGTAAGCGTCTGGTGGCTTGGTATGGCGCTGCGCGGATACAAAGTGGCGGATGATAAAGTCTGGGCACGTAAGCTGTTCGTCTTTTCCATCGTTGCCATTACCGCGCTGTCGGTGATGATGTCAGTCGATTTCATGGTGCCGGATTCACATAATCTGCTGGCTTACGTCAGATAAGATTACGCTAAATCTGAATGAAAAGAGCCTCCGCTAGTCGGGGGCTTTTTTATGCAACCAACATAGAACAATTTCATAAATACTGCCCTCCCCTCACCTTGGTACTTCATTTTCTTCACTCATCACTCAGTTAAAAATTGAGGAAAAATTGAGTATTGCTAACCGCCAGCCATCTCGCGCCATTAGCGGAGGGGTGCTAGCCTTGTGCAGTAGGCAAACGCCTACGGATAACATGGATTTAACAGCAAGGAATAACAATGAAAGAATTAACATTCAACGAAATGGAATCTGTCTCAGGTGGTTTTAACCTGGTGAGCGCTGCAACTGGCTTCGCTAGCTTTGTCGCTAATTCTGCAGCAGGTTTCGCCTCATTTGCGCTGACTTCCGGTCTGGCTTTCGCCTCTTTCGTTGGCGATAGCGCGATTGAATTTGGCAAGTTCCTCCTTGGTCAGGCAAACTGGGAAAGCGTCGTTAGCACAGGTCAAGAGAACTGGGCAAACTTCGTTTCTACCGCTGGTAACAGCTGGAACACATTCGTGAACAACGCCGCTACCGACTGGAATAGCTTCCTGGAGCAGGCCGCTTCCTAATCGAAGCTATATTAAGGGCAGATTTTTCACGCTGCCCTTTCTGTTGTTTTACATTATTTATTAAGCTCCTCACCATTTTATCGTCTGGTTCTCATCCCTTCTTCTATTACGCAACACAGTCGTAATATCTGCTAAACAAACATTTATTTACGCGTCCTTATCCCCCCACTACACTAGTCGCAGTTTTTATATTGAGGTGGTAATGAACGATAACAAAATGACGCCAGGAGAACTGCGCGCAACCTGGGGTTTAGGGACCGTATTTTCACTGCGCATGCTCGGCATGTTTATGGTCCTGCCCGTTTTGACCACATATGGCATGGCGCTGCAGGGGGCCAGTGAAGCGCTGATTGGTTTGGCCATTGGCATTTACGGGCTTGCTCAGGCTATCTTCCAGATCCCGTTTGGTCTACTGTCTGACCGAATTGGCCGCAAACCGCTAATTGTCGGAGGGCTGCTAATCTTCGTCATTGGCAGCATCATCGCTGCCCTGACAGACTCCATTTGGGGCATTATTCTTGGCCGCGCATTGCAGGGCTCTGGTGCTATTGCCGCTGCGGTCATGGCCCTCCTTTCCGATTTAACCCGTGAGCAGAACCGCACCAAGGCTATGGCCTTCATTGGCGTCAGTTTTGGCGTGACATTTGCCATCGCTATGGTGCTTGGTCCTATTGTCACTCACCAGTTAGGGTTGCATGCGCTATTCTGGATGATCGCTATTCTGGCCAGCCTCGGTATTTTGCTGACTTTGTGGGTAGTACCAAATAGCCACAATCATGTACTGAACCGTGAATCTGGCATGGTAAAGGGCTGTTTCAGCAAAGTGCTTGCTGAACCTAAACTCCTCAAGCTGAACTTCGGCATTATGTGCCTGCACATCATGTTGATGTCGACTTTTGTTGCGCTACCTGGACAGTTGGAGGCCGCAGGTTTCCCGGCAGCCGAACACTGGAAAATTTACCTGGTGACCATGGTCATTTCCTTTATCGCAGTGGTGCCGTTCATCATCTATGCGGAAGTGAAGCGCAAGATGAAACGTGTGTTCCTGTTCTGCGTCGCTCTGCTACTGATAGCGGAAATTGTACTCTGGGGAGCAGGTGGCTATTTCTGGGAGTTGGTCGCTGGTGTTCAACTATTCTTCCTCGCCTTCAATCTGCTGGAAGCGTTATTGCCTTCGTTAATCAGTAAGGAGTCTCCAGCAGGCTACAAAGGCACAGCAATGGGGATTTATTCTACCAGCCAGTTTATCGGTGTGGCCATCGGTGGCGCCCTGGGCGGCTGGGTAGATGGATTCTTTGACTCGCAGACCGTGTTTTTACTGGGTGCGCTACTGGCGATGCTGTGGCTACTAGTGGCCAGCACCATGAGTGAACCGCCTTATGTCAGCAGTCTTCGTGTTGAGATCCCGGATGATGTCATCATTAATGATGAACTACAGCGCCGTCTGCAGTCGAAACCAGGCATCGAGCAGGTTATGATTGTCGCTGAAGAACGTTCAGCCTACATAAAAATTGACAGCAAAGTGACCAACCGCTTCGAGGTTGAACAGGCCATCATTGCAACTTCATAATAGACCTGAATTTCTGACCTCTAAACAATAACTCGAACGACTGTACACACAGAAGATACTCTCGGGTATCTTCTGTTATCAAATATGAAGTTGCGAAATAATACCCATCGCTTATCTAAGCGTCGTTTGTGAAGTTTAATTCACATTAAAATTAATAGATCATTTAAATATTCACTATTATATAAAAAACCCTCTGATTAGTATATTGCCCGGTGTGCAAAGGTACATCATTAACAATTCATTAATCTAGGATGGAATTAAAAATGAAAGAATTAACCGCAAACGAAATGGAATATATCTCTGGTGCAGGCATTATCGACCTGCCTTGTGCTTTGGTTGATTTCACGATTCAATCTGCACTGGGTCTGGTTGCTGCGGGTATTAATGCTGGAATGATTCTGGCCTCCTCCGCTCTGGAAACCACGATTGACCTGGTTTCCAATATTCTTGGTGGGTCGCCATCTAGCCTGGGAAGCATTCTAACCGACCATATCAACTCCCTGCTGTATGCAGAATCTGGGGTTTGGTCTAATTTTGTTTATAATGCTGCCACTGACTGGGGTGGTGTTGTTGATGCCCTCCAGAGCTAAATAGTATAAGGCCAGTCAGTTTTCTGACTGGCCTTATTTCAATTCTTAATTCTTATCTTCACCACACCTGAGATACATATCGCACGCTGTCATGTAATCATCATGCCAACGCCAGTAAACATGCAAATAAAAATATCCTATCGCAGGTATCATGCAGACAATAAGATATGCATAAAAGTATATTCCCCAACCTAATAATTTCAACAACAGACTCATGGCCACAATCCAGAATAACTGAAGAGTGAAGAAAATAAATAATCTTAACCACAAGGGTTTTCTATATATCCCTGGAAGAACCATCGTATTCACAAGGTTTACATCAAACTCTTTTTGAAATAGTCTGCCTAAAAATGTGTAACGCCTTGAAGGGTAAGCAAAAACCAGATTGACCATCAGTATCGCTGAACACAGAATCAACATGGCAACGATCAACTTTGCCGAAAAAAAACCATTAGATAAAGAAAAATCATTATCAGCAACCAATGGACTGACAACCACAAAACTGGTCAAAAAAGTCATAGCGACGTTCAGGCAAGTATAATAATGAAGATTACGGTATTTAAGCGTAAATGCAGTTTCCTGCTGTAACTGCTTGACGTAACAATTCCTGGCAAACCAGCACATTAGATAAACAATGATCGGCACAAAAAAGGCAATACAGGCCATTGCGGTAATGGTCGGCAAAAACAGACACGCCTTTACTGCCAGATAGCACACGATGAAACAGCATCCAGTTGCGACAAGTGGATGCCACAGCAGAACCTCAAAACGCGAGGCGATTTTCCCCTGAAACCAGGAGAAATTGATATTTCTTATCTCATATTTATAAGCCCAGTACCCCTTTAGCTCATAAACAAAGCTGAACATTGTTAACGAAAAAATGGCACTTATGGGAAATGCATCCTCCTGGGTCAACAAATACCCTCTATTTTTAACATATAGCGCAATAAGTAATATACAAATAAAATAAAGATACGGGAGAAGCGACCGATCCTGACGACGAATGAAAGTTAAATAATCCGGGATCATATTAACCTCGTGGCGCCACCAATAGTTTTCTACAGTGTCTATAATACTCTGCAGAGAAACCGTTGAAATCATTTAGCAATTGTCCGAGATACGCCTTATTGCTGATTTCAACAAACCTGGCAGAGGGGATATGTTGTAAAAAAGCGCTCATAGATGCTGTCCACTGTACCCTATGGGTCAAATGCAAAGATAAGTTCTCTTTAATTTTCTCCGGATTATTTTCTTCACGCCCGGTGACATTCATCAGTACAGGATGATTTGGCCGGAGAATTTCCACCGTCTTCAGCGCATCCCGCATGGGTTGAACCCCCTCAGACATAAGAGGTGTATGCCAGGCTCCGCTAACGCCAAGTTTGACAGCTTCCAGGCCAGCCCCCATTAGTCTCCCGGTGAATTCACTTAAATCTGGTAGCGTACCGCCAACTACCTGCTGGTAGGGGCTATTATCACAACTCACCACAACTTGACTTCCGGAGTCGTTAATCAACTGGCTTATCATTTGAAAATCAGCGCCCCTTACCGCTAGCATTGCGCCTTTATGGATATTGCTTAAATCATCCATAATGGTTGAGCGCACCAATATTAGCTTGAACACATTTTCCAGCGTTAAGGCGCCGGCCGCGTATAATGCGCTATATTCACCAACGCTATGCCCGCACGAACCAATAACATTCGCATCAGAGAATTGCTCGACATACAGACTATATAGCGTGACATTGATAGCCGTCACCGCTGCCTGCTGCGTCGTCGTTTTCACCAGACGATTCATCGGCCCTTTCTGACACAACCGGCGCAGATCTAACCCTGTCACATCGCTGGCACAGTCCCAGATTTCCCTGGTAGTTGTATTCAGATCCCATAAATCTGCTCCCATTCCGACAACAGGGTTTCCCTGACCGGCGAAAATAAGCACCGTAGGTTGCACTGATTGTTTTGTCATAAGCAATATATCCTTATAAATAGTATTTAAATCCGACGTAAACTCCGAGGGTCTCGCCAAAAAGTGCGAACTCAGAATCATTACTACCGAATGCGCTATACAACCCCGTATAAATCTCCGCTTGGTCACTCAATCCTTTTAACGGATTGATATAATGAGTCCCTATTAAGGCACTACCATCAACTAAGTTCATCACCAGATAGGGCTGAAGCGTTGAATGATCTGTATTCTGTAAACTTAGCCATGAAGTAATATAATGCCGTCCCTGCAGCATTCCTTTATTCCCTGTATTACTTATTTCTGAGCCCATCAGATACTTATAATCATCAAACACTTTGTCTAAGCTGGCAAAACCGGTTTTTTTACTTAATAACTTAATAAAGTCAACCTGTTCCCGCCATGCCGATTTTGAATAACCTTCACTTTGATAGTAGTACTCGATGCCCAACACACTAAAAAGGTCGGTGGTATACTGCCCACCAATGGCTACTTCATAGCCACTTTTGTCATTCTGCGCATAGAGCGATGAAGGATATAGCCCAGAAAGCACCTCATCCTTTTTTTCATGAGAAAAATGCCGCCATTGCTGCGTTTTGTGAAGCGCAACTTCTACATTGACTACAAACTGAGGTGTTAAGTTGTAGCCATCTGCTAGTGCCAATGAAGTAGAATCACCAAGCATCACATTCGCAGCCAGTCGATGATTAACAAGGTGATAATCGGTGTAACTTAATAAATAGTATTCATTGCTGTTAGCCCTTTGATTGGCCGTCCAGTTGCTTGATGACTCATAGTATTTATCAATACTTGCTAATTTTGGTATAACTGTGAGTGAGAATGCATAATCACGAAATTCTTTCGCTAACCGCCCTCCCCAATACGACTCGCTATAGGCAGACTCCAGCTTCGGATCGTATATCCGTGTCGGTTTAAAACCTGCATAATAGGTGGTCACCAGTGAAGCCGGGGATCTTAAATGAAAGGCTCCTGGAAGTGAATTTAGCTTTCCACCCTCAAGACTGACATTTTCAGATAACGACAAGTTAAGCTTAAGTCTGTCTATTAACATTTTGGCGCGATGTTCATCTTTTTCGAATAATCCCACGCCATGTATTGGATAAAATCCTAAATTATATAGTGAAAAATCCAACCCCAGCTCATCATCAACTAAGTAACAAGCACTTGAGAAGTTAATGGCAATATCATTATATACGTTGTTAGTTGTATACGGATTGGCTCCATTGATGCGCCAGATCGAGCCGCTTTTGTGCGCAACAGATGTCTGACCGGTCAAAATAAACTGACTATTAGAACGTATTTCATCACCTGACAAACAATTAGCCCCTCCCCATAATGGAGTTATTAATATAGAAAGCAGCAAAGTAACCAGATGGCCTTTCACTTCACGCCTCTCTGAATAAACTCTTTAGTGAAGTGAAATTCAGGTAACGACTCCAGGCGGACATCACTATACTTCATGACAGAATACCCCTTTTCATAGCGCGCATTCTGCACAATGATCTCTGTTGGACGGTATTTCCCTAATACCATCTGATAGTTTGTATATAAGACACTTTTGAGAAGTTTATTATCGAGAGTGTAATATGATGCTTTGAATGGCCGGCATTCTGCATTTTTTTCCACCAGGTAGATCACTTTAGGATAAGTAATGGCCTCAGAGTTACGAGTGAGAGACAGTCGATAGCAAATTTTATCGCCGCAGGGTTCCTCCCCTTCCAGGGTCGAATCATAGGCATACTCGAAGTTCGTGACGATAACATCCCCATTGGAGATCTGACCAATTAATCGTTGTGAGCGCGAAATAGGAATAGGTCTGCGTAGTTCGGGTGTATAAAACCATAAATCATACCAATCAGATAACATGATCTTGCCTTTATCTCGCGGAGGATAGGTAAAACGTATAAGTGAACGAGCATCAGCTTTCAAACCGTTTACCGGCTTAATAAATCGCATCGATATATCCAGCGATTGCTTATTTTCAGGCTCTGTTCTACCTTCTTTATACTCAAGTACAGTCACGTTATAGCGGAAAGGTTCATTTGGTGAGCGAACATCATCAGCTTTGCGAATAATCTCCAGGGCTTGCTGGCTATCACTCGTCGCCTGTCCAGGAACTGAATACGAAAATATAGCTATTATGAATAAATACCATGCAGTGCTTTTCATACTGTCCTCTATGAAAATTTGAATGCATCGGTAATGTTGAGGCGCGATGCACGATATGCGGGAATAATGGAAGCCACGGCAGATGTTAAAATTGGTAATATCAAGGTTATCCAAATCAATCCCACATCATTCGTTTTAATAAATGCGGTATAACCTACTGATTGTCCAGGCGAAGGCGGCATGGCAATACCTGAGATATTAATTATAGCGGCAATAGTGAATCCAAAGAGAAGACTCCCCAATGCGCCAAAGATACCGATATATATACCTTCCAGCCAGAATAAACGCGTAACACGGTTTGATTGTAAGCCAATTGCGCGTAGCGTAGTAATTTCTCGGGTTCGCTCAACAATACTCATCGTCATTGAATTGCCGATCATAAACACTACGATAAGTGCCACGATAAGTTTGATAAAAAAATAGATACCGGACAGCATACCTTCTACCTGCTGGTAAAAAATAGAATTCTCCCTCCAATCCTTAACGATCAAAGGTAAATGCTGGTCTGCTATATATCTCCTCATTTTCTTAACAAACGACGTTACATCATCGTTATTCAGCAAGATGACTATCTTACTAACACCATTAGTACCCATGATTTGCTGAGCAGTCTCAAGGGGCATTTTGATTACGACATCATCATAATCCTTTATACCTGATTCAAATATTCCACGTAATTTGACAGATATCGCTCCCTGACCTCCTGCCACATTAACGGTCATGATATCAAGCCAGTCCCCGTAGTGGCTATCTAAGGTTTTTGCCAGGCCGCTGCCAATAGTAATCTCATCATGTTTGACTCGAGATAAGTCGCTACCAAAAATTATCTTATCAAAAGCTCCCAACTTCAGGGCCGGTAATGGCTCAACGCCCTGTGCTGAAAAATAATTGGATATTTCCGTTTCGTAATGTGAGATTATTCCGGTAAACTCAAGTTGCCCGGAAATTGTAGAAATCACATCAGAAAAATCGGCGTTCTGCAAAATTTTATTTTTCAGTGTAATATAATCAGATATCAGACTCTTATTTTTGTTAGCAGTTTCAAAGTAGGTACTATTATAAATCTGTACATGACCAATATTTGTACGTATTGTTTGCTCTTTGAGTATCCAAAAAGAGTAGTTGATAAAACCACCATACAAAAATATAGCGCAACCACCTAATATAATGGCGAAAATGGTAGAAAACGTTCTTCGCCGGTGCCGTAGTAAGTTCAAAAATGAAAATTTAGCATCGCCAAAATTAAAAACGATGTTATAAACAACAAATACTAATAGCAATACCACAATTGAATTAATAAATATCATACCCTTTGACATTCATTCACCTTTAATAACGGGAACAATAACCTGTAAGACTTCAGCCATTTCCCAAGCCGGCATTTCGTTATTTTCAAAATCAATTTCTCGCTGCTGATTAACTCTCCGCAGATGGTCAGCGAGCTGTTTTTCTTGCTGTTTCATATGGCAATTATGAAGGGCCCTTAAACGCATTGTCAGTATATTACCAATGATCTCACTGCTAAATTTATCTTTATTATTCAGCAGCAGGTCAGTATCTTCGATGGTAATCACACAGCGCCCTAACCCCACTGGTAGCCAGGCATCAACTCTGGCACGTAAGTATCGAATCAGCATGTTGTCTTCATTGGTATCTACCGCTTCATCAAGATAAAAAAAGCCCGTCTTTGCATATTCTGAAGCGTTAATGAGATCATTAATGCTCTGATAATAGTTAGCCTGTCGCAGCATTCCCCACGAATAAAAGATCAGCGTGCCAACTTTGTTAGTACGTTCATACTCTTTAAATAAATCAGAAGTTATAGATGCTAAAGCCTGTGGTTCACCAGGAAATCCATCCTGTAAAACTCGGGCAGTCACAGGGGTTGAGACATTCTCAGCAAATACTGAAAATGTAACCATGCTAAGACACAGGAGCAAAACGCTACAAAGATTACATCGCTGAATCATAAATTATTGCTCCATCCTTGATATCTACTCTCCGTCGAGCACGATCTTTAAGCTGGGACGAGTGTGTTGAGATAATAAATGTTGTTTTCGTCCGTTGATTAATCTCAAGCAGGAGGTCAAGAATTGATTCACCGGTAGCAAGATCCAGATTACCTGTAGGTTCGTCAGCGACAATAACTTCAGGGCTATGCGCTAGCGCCCTTGCAATAGCGACCCGTTGCTGTTGACCACCTGACAACTGGCCAGGTTTTCTTGCCAATAAATGGGATAAACCAACACTATCCAGGAAATGTAACGTTCTCTCTCTGGCCTCTTTCGTACTAAAATGACCATTAAGCTTCAGGGGATAATAAACATTATCAAAAACACTCAGCACCGGTATTAAATTGAAAAATTGAAATATGAAGCCTAAATGACGACTGCGAAGGCTTGCAAGATTTTTGTCTGACAACATATTGAGATTTTTATGCAGAAAGAAAACATTGCCAGCAGTCGGCATATCAATACCGGAAAGTATATTAAGTAAAGTGCTCTTACCGCTACCAGAAGGCCCGCATAACGCAAGAAACTCGCCTTTCACAACATCCATATTAATATTATTTAGAGCATAAGTCATATTGTCCTGATAGCCATAAGTCTTATATATACCAGATAATGAAATATCAGGTAACTCTGTTATATTACTGCGCATATCCCCTCCTATTGGTACCAGGTATCAAAATAGGCATAGCCGCTAGCCACACCTGGAATAACAGTTCTGAGACAGCCATTATGCAATGCATACTGATTAATATATTGCCAACTTAGGGCCGGTGTCATACATCCGCTACAACCGTAGCGAGCAATAAGATCGATGCCGGTATGAGGAGAGGGTTTTGTTTTATTGATTCCTCCGACATATGCAATGATATCTATATCATCTGTATTTTCAACACCTGGTAAATGTGGGTTATTGGTTGCAGTATGTATATATGGACCACAATGTATTTTTAAACCACTCTCCCTTTTACTAAAAATAAAACACCCCACTCTTTCTATTGATGTATTTACCCCAGGAATGAGTCTTTTCTTGTTTTTTACTTCACTCTGGATCATACTTTCAGCTGTAAATGCCAACAATGGCACAGCACGATATCCTCCGCAGATGACGACAAAGTCAAATACATCCCATGTAAGATAATCTTGCGCCATTGCCATCGCTTGATAAAGGGAAAATTTTTCGCCACGAATTTTGCAAGTAACATCACTGATTGAAAATTTCTTAACCAAGTTCTTTGGTAGAGTATCAATAGTAGATAAATTGAGACTACTGATATTGTACTCAAAGACACCTGATTCCCCCCAGGAATCAATATAAATAAAAGCAGTTCTCGATTTCAGTAACAGCATCCTTTCTTTCGCTGACATGCTATGCAATGCGGCATCTGATACTTTATCGAAGGCGTTAATATACGGAGTATGTTCAGGACGCCGTGTAATCTCTCGAGTATAAATTTCACTTCTTGAACCAAAACGTTTGAATCTCCAGCCATTAGCTCCCGTAGTTTTCAAGGCAGTATTGTATGAGTGAGACTCCCATACATTTAGCCAACTCGGGTAGTATAAATAAAATGGCTCGTCTGGTTCCATGAACGAATATGAAGACAGATACATACTATTCTCCATATCAATCAGCATTCTTATTCAAATTAGTCATCAAAAGTGCAACGACGGAACCGTCGACCCCTAAGCCAGTTTTCAGGAGGTGTTTTTTAGCATGTTTACTTACGCCCCCCTCTAAGGAGATATGATGTGCGACATCCTCTCGAATCTGATCGTTAACGACAGGGAAAATTAATTCTCTATCAAGAAGTATATGATGACCAATAACTAAATCGATTAATCCAGAACCTGTTGCGGTATAGCCAATTTGTCCTTTATAGGCCAATACTGGAAGAGCATTTTCACCGGCATACATGGTGATGGCTTTTGCCTCAACATTATCACTTGATGAGGTACCATTACCATGGGGAATAAATGCACAAAGGTCTTCTTTTTTTATACCATTATCATTTAGCATTGAATTAATCAACTTTAGAATACTAGTACTTTGCCAGTAGGAATCATTACTACGCCCAGCATTAATCTGCTTATAAGCCGAAGTAATGCTTATTCCATAGCTTTTCCCTCGCCCTAATCGGTGCTGTTGACTTTCCAGTAACATAGCGCCATACCCCTCAGCAAAAATGACACCATTACTGTTTATACCGAAGGGTTGGACCATTTCACTCTCCAACATTCCCTGGCTCTCAAGGAACACTAGATCTTGATATTTAATTTTTGAAATATTGATAATCAGCGCCAGATCAATACCACCTTGCACTATTGCCCTGGTCCCCAGATGGATAGCGGTGAGTGAAGAGTTACTGGTGCAGTTCATATTTGGGGGAAGATGTTTTAATTCGTATCGTTTTGCAAGGCGATAGGAAACCGTGTCCTGCGACATATTTTTCACTGATAAGTTTTTGATTGAGGATATCAATGAAACATCTTCCATATCATTATAATTATAGAAATTCCTATAATCCATGACATCAACGCGAGGACCTATTCCTGTAATGTATACTCTGACCCTATCACCTTTCAGGCAGTCTTCATTGAGGCCAGCCTGAATTAAGGTTTCATTGATAAGTTTATATACCAGGTCAAAAGCGCTATCATTATCCCGTTTTAGTTTAGCTATCATTATATTGCCAGAAAATCCGCAGTCGATAGCCTGTTTATCTGAAGTAAACCATGGAGATAAGTGTATCCGTTTACCTTGCCGCAAATTTTCAATTAACAGCGAACCATTCTCTGCATACGGTAAACACACACTGAAACCAGAAATAATAGCCCTTTCGCTCACCTTATTATCCTTTTATCACAATAGCGTAATAGTTTCCGCCCTCAGTAGCGCCAATTAAAAGAGCGTATCTAATAGGTATATTAAGTGATTGGTTCACAAAGTTGAGTCTCTCATCAGAAAATTTTCGAGTATAAGGAATAGCAGGAACCGATTGTCTGCGAATACAATCAAGAAGAACCGTCAGGTTTAGCAGACCTGCAGAAGAGGCGACAAAGCCAAAGAATGCATTATAATTCACAACCGGTACATGAGGATTAAGGCGATGAAATGACGTATATATCGCATTCGTTTCTATCAATGAATTTACTTCGCTACCATTACTGGTCCCACAAACTAAATCAATTTCTTTCGAGGTAATACCTGCATCCGCAAGCGCGCGAGTAATAGCCATAGACATTGCTGCGGATTTCTCCTCAACCTGTGTCACATCAAAATAGGTATTGCTACATGCCTTACCATAACCGGCGATTTCAGCTAATACCTCAACGCCGCGGGCCACTGCTGACTGTGGATCTTCCAGGAGCATCATGCATGCGCCTTCACCTGGTACGTAGCCCTGTGCTTCTTTGCCATATATCTGATAATCAGCCGGATCGGACATCATATGAATTTTATTTGTCACCGCATCCATATAAAGCGACATAGAAGGAAAGTATTCATCAGCCCCGCCAATTACAACCTGCGGTTGGAGCTGTTGGCGAACAATTTCATAGCCATAGGTCAATGCACCAAGCGCAGCATTTTCACCGGTCGCCAACGTTGTTGTATATCCTTTGACCCCTTCTGAGATCCCGCAAAATGTTGTAATTGAGTTCATTAGAGAGCCGGGAAATTCCGAAGTCCGAACTTTCCGCGGGTCAGGTTTCAAACTTTGCAAATACTTATAGGTTGTTTCTTGCGGCCCTCGTGCCATTCCCAGAACCATACCCAGATCATCTCCATCTCGTTTGATCTTGCGTTTAGCCATATGCAAAGTTTCTGAAAGTGCAAGAAGAGCAAACGTACCGCCGCGAGTTGCCTTACGCGGGTCGTATCGACGTAGATGTTTGCGTGGTTCCAGGCCTTTCACCTGATAAGTTTTAAAATTCTCTTCTGTCTCCGGCTGCTTGTACGCCTCTTCCTGATATTCACCACCAAATATATCCGCAAACTGATTGGTTTTGGCCAATACACCCAACAGCTCTTTCGCCTCGTCAAGCGTGTCATCAGGAAAGACAACACCGCTGAGTTCTACTGAGCTGTCGCCTTCATGGATATAATGAAGAATCTCATTTAGAGTGTGACCTATAGCCGATACAGCGCCTACTCCAGTAATAGCAACTCGTTTTGCTTCATAGGTGGTCAGTGGAACTGAACAAGGTTTTGTGCTGACAATCATGCAGCAGTTATTACCGCCGAAAGCATAATTGTTCTTCATAAAGATATTGATATCTTTTTTACGAAACTCGTTCGGTACATAGTCCAGATCGCAATTGGGGCGCGCCTGCGAAAAATTTAATGTTGGCAGAACATTTTTTTCTGGCAGAGTCACCAGGCACGCAATAAGTTCGACAATTCCTGCCGCCCCAATATTGTGGCCAAAATAAGATTTTGTGGAACTTATTAACAAATTTTCTGCTCCGGAGAAAACCTTCTTCATTGCCAGAGTTTCGATTTGATCATTAGCTTCCGTACCTGTGCCATGCGCATTGACATAATCAATTTGTTCAGGCTTGACCCCAGCATTCGCCATCGCTTTTTGCATAACCTGCACTGCGCCACTGGCGCGTGGGTCGGGACCTGTTTCATGATATGCGTCGCAAGATGTCGCGTAAGAAAGAATTTCACCGAAGATGGTCGCGCCACGCGCCACCGCATGTTCATACTCCTCGAGTACAATGGCCCCCGCGCCCTCACCAATAGACATCCCTGAATGCCCTGAAAATGGCGAACAGGATTGCGGATGCATAACATTCAAGGCATAAAAACCCGCGAAAGTGGGTAAATAGATGGGTTCTGTACCTACCGCCAACATAGCCTTACTTTTGCCATTTTGGATATAATCAAAAGCCATACCGACGGCATTCGGGCTTGCAGTACAAGCCGTCGCAACAAGTTCCACTCCGCCCTTCAAGCCCAGTAGCGTTGAAGCGCTGGAGCAACATGATGAAAAACTGCCTGAAAACAGAGCCTTTCTTAATGAAAAGTCCTGAATACGCTGCTCGAAGAGTGGAAGAAACGCCTCTGTACCCGCAGAAGAAACGCCCACAATCATCCCCATCTCTTCCAGACACTCGCGATTGGCGGCCAGTTCTGCCTGCTCTAGTGCTTCCTTACCAACTTTGTAAGCCCAAAGCGCGGCATTATCGAGCGATGCAACAATTTCTTCAGATAATTCGGGACAATGAATTTTATGCAGCATTTCAGCAGCTCGGGCATTCGCAAACCATTTAGAAAAGCGAGCACTGTCAGCAATACCATTTTTTTTAGCCAACAGCGCTTGCCTGAAGTCTGCAATATTGTCGGCGAGGGATGACAATATTCCCATGCCGGTAATAACTACTCTTTTTCTGCTCGTTTTCATATTTTTATGTTCTATCCAGAGTTGTTAACAACGATTCCGAGAATGCCGAGTTAAGAATAAAGTCGCTAATTGTTATACCGCTTCAAGCGCGCTTTTCGCCTTCAATTCATCAACATAACTATGGATTGTTGGGTTAACCAATAAACTCAGATTATAAATAAAAGGGACATTTTGGGTTTTGGCTGTGATTTCCCCATTTACAGTTTGAATAGTAAAACCGGAGATATCCGCTAATGCATAGCATTCGTCAATAAGTGCCAACGCGATCCAATGCTGTTTAGCAGGAGAATATGCGGCTTTAACAATAACACCGACTTGATGTCCATTAACCATCACAAGGTCATTTGAGTCGATGTGACTACATTCGACATCAGGAGCAATTCCAACGAGTTTGCGTTCAACACCCTTCCGCGATAGTTCTTCTACCGCACTCTTACCAATAAAGTCTTCCTTGTCATACTGTACAGCCCACTGCATTTGTAGTTCTACTGGATTACGGGAGTAATTATTATAAAGGCTTTCGTCCCATCCTGGATTTTCTACTCTCACCAGTCGTTGATAATCTAAACCGCCGGTTTTGAGCAAATACTTAGCCCCTATTTCTTGTAACTTCATCCACATTGTGACTAGCGTTGCTTGTGGGCCGATCAACTGATATGCAAATTCACCATGTTTTCCACAGCGGAAAACCATTAACTCATCATCAGTGTTCATATATTCATAATATGGTAGACCAATGATATCAAAGCCATAAACCTCCGCCATTATCTCCCAGGCATAGGGGCCTTCCAGCATAATAGTCCCCCAATTATTTTCCTCCATCGCTTTGATTTCAGGGATCTCCTGAATATCTAACTCCTCAGCTTTAGTCAGTACTTCGTTGAGTACATCTATAATTTCTTTAGAAGTAAGGCTCTCGGATAAAATATAATAACCATCAGCGGCGCACAAAACATATGCATCACCACGGATATCCCCATCAGCGTTTAGCAGTAGGGAGTAAATGCCCTGCTCATCACGGATTATAGATACATCAGCCGAAACCATGTAGTTCACCAACGCCCATGCATCATCTCCCATCACACTGATGATAGACATATGAGAATAATCCACCAACAAGGCATTTTCACGCACAGCCTTATATTCTTCAAAAATATCATGATATGAAGAAGGTACGCATTGATGATTATAGATTCCCATAACCGCATTATTTTTAAAGTGGAGATCAGAAAGTAAATTCATAAAATAGCCTTTAATATAACCTATCAATTCAGGATGTTTTTTTCTTTAGAATGAAAGATGCCAGATTATTTATGCTTCGCATATAGGCTGGGTCATCACCTTCCGAAACCTGAATGTTGAAGGTTTTATCAAGCATTACGATTATTTCCGTGGCATCTACAGAGTCTAGTTTCAGTCCATTGCCAAACAGCGGTGTGTCATCATCAATTTGATGTGCCTCACGTTGAACATTTAGGCGTTGAATAATTTCGGATTTAATCGTAATGATTATTTTTTTTCTTTCATCGATTTCATCATTAATGTTGGTCACACCTGCTCTCCTTGGTAATTAAATGACTTCTCTAAAATTAATAATCACGCCCTGGCTAATGATCTTCTTTCCGACATTAGCCGTGACTAAATAATGTTTAAACCCACTTTCATCAGAAAATGAGAGTTTACTTACCACTTCAATCGTATCTCCCGGGTAAGCTGTCCCTTTAAACTTCAAGTTCTGAGAAGCTAACACTCCACGTACCTGCGAGCGCCTCGTACGTATTGTACTTAGCATATCCGGATGCTTAATATAGGCATGAATGTCACGCAATGATCTCAGTTCTTCACCCGTTCGCCCCTGGTAAATATCACAGATATCAGTGAGAAAAGAGTAGTACTCGCTTGCCTGGCCAAATATTTCAGAAATAATAGCTCCTGGCATAATGGGATCCTCTGGGAAATGCCCAAGTAGATAAGGATCATTATAAGTCACATGTTTTATAACTTTGATAAAACCATTCTCGCCATACTTATAATCAATGATCTGGTCGACCATAAGTAGAGGTTGACGCCAGCCCCCCATAGCAAGAAATATTTTCGGCGGTATCGGATACTTAGACATAAATCACCGCATTACCATGCCACCATCAACCACGATGGTTTGCCCTATAATATAGCTGGATGCTGAAGAGCTTAAATAAACAATGACGTTTGCTACCTCATCGCATTTTCCGAGTCGTTTTAATGGAATTGAGTTAGTCACCTCACGAACCACGGTACGGGGAACCTTCTTCGCCATTTTAGATTCAATCATTCCTGGCGCTACCGCATTAACACGCACTCCCCGCGGGGCCAGTTCAGCCGCAAGAGTGCGGGTGAAACTTAAAATTGCACCTTTGGATGCACAATAGTTTGCCTGGCCAATGCTTGGTACCAGAGCTGCAACAGATGCAACGTTGATAACAACTGGACTTTCCGCTGAACGTAATAACATTAATGCTTCTTTCGTTAACCGAAACAGACTAAGTAAATTGATGTTGATAACCGAATAAAAATCATCAAAACTCATTGATGCAAAGAGGCTATCTTTAACAATTCCCGTATTATTCACCAGCACGTCCAGTCTTCCGGCATCTATGGTCAGGCGCTCGCACAACGCCACGACTTCTTCCCGGTTCGTGAGATCGCAAGGCAAAATATGTAGCAAGTCACCATTGGCATGATTTTCTTTCAGTGCAAGCAGCGGTTCGTCATTCGATTTATATAATGCATAAACAATACATTTTTGCTCAAGAAATTTCCCACAAATTGCAAGACCTATGTCGCCGCTAGCACCAGTAATCAGCACCTTTTTACTTGCAAGATCGTTATATTTATACATTTTATATGAATGCCTTAAATTAATATATGATGGTTACGGCTATCGCATATGTCCGGCAATGTGAAATACTTAATGACATATTCATCACTCGCTGCTCATTAAGAATATCCCTAACTCTACCGGATAATATAAACTCAGGTTTTCCATATTCGTCATGAACAACTTCAATATCATGGAATCGAATTCCATGGCCAAATCCGTAGCCAATGGCTTTTACCAGAGACTCCTTTGCAGCCCAAAATCCTGAGGCTCGTTCATAATTTAGATCAATAACATCGATTTCTTTTATTTCATTATTCGTAAATACTCTCTGAAGAAACCCCGACTTATGATTACCAATAGCCTTTTTTATTCTTGCTACTTCGACAATATCTGTACCAATACGCATTACATATTTCCAAAAGAATTAAATCTGGTACGCAAAATTGAAATTAAGCTTATACTTATCCACATCGAAATCATCCGGATAGAGAAAAGGTGTTGATAACGAAGCATCATACTCGACCGCTTTCACCGCGCCTTTAACTCCTAAGACTCCACCCATTATCTTTTTCCCACTCAGGTCTTGTGAAGGTAACTTACCAATTATTTGTCCATAATCTGTGCCAACATAAGGGGTGATACCGTCAAATCCAGTCACCACATTCAGGGTATTTTGTATAAAAAAACCTTTATTCCCATAGATACCATCGCTGTTTTGAAAACCACGTACACTCCAACGATCGCCTATTGTAAATTGATCCTGTAACGTCAAATTATCTGGTGAATACTGAGCACCAAAATTAAGTTCGTAATAGGCGTTGGCTGGCAACATAGTTAACCATTTAACATAGTTCACATTAAGGTTTACTATTTGACTTTTCTTACTCACAGTGCCAGTACGCATGTCTGGTGTGTCAGTGCCACCAAAAGCCCTGGTAAACCGTTGCCAGGTTAATGTGGAATCCAATGCAGCCCCGGTAAAGTTTCTCTTATAATTTAATCCTAACCGTATGTTACCCATATCTCGTTTTTGCAAAACCAGTTCTGTCCCACCCAATGTGTAGTCATATTTCCGTCTGATCAATTCAGCACTCGCAGACAATTTAGAGTTCACATTGCGGTATAGCATACGATTACCTTTGAGGCTGAAATATTCCGTCTCACCTACATAATCAAAAGTATATGTACCAACATCAATACCCTGAGTGGATTTACTTTTACTATAAAAAAGACTTAGATCGGTATATCCAAAAGGCACACTATAATAGGCACTAGCATTTTTATACCCCCCGGTCTGACTACCCGTTCCTGCAAGGTAAAAAACATCGCTCAAACTAGTGACATTATATAAATACCCCACTCCACCAATAAGTTGGTTTCCAGTGCTATCATCACCATAGTTATTATACGAAGCTCTGACGCTCCATGTTTTTTTTAGTTGTGTATTAATTACCAGATTGCTCGTGCCATTTTTAGGACCTGGTACTATGTTAATTTTAACATCAACTTCAGGTGTTCTCTGTATATTTTCCAAAGCCTGCTCAACATCCCTGATATTGAGAATATCACCTTCTGAAAATGGCAAAACCCATTTACTTATATCGTTATCAACAATGACAACCTCAGAAATCCTTCCAGGTATCACTGCCAAATTTAATTTTTTAGTCAAGAGATCTTGAGATGGAATTTCCACCCTCGTTGTTATATATCCTGCATTTATATAGTAATCTTGAAAAAGCACAGCAGCTTTTTTCAACCCATTCATCCCTAAGCATTTTCCAGCAACCTGTTTTTTAATTTTATTTAATCCGCGGTCGTCTAAAAAATCATTGCTAAGTACTAATTCATCAATTTGAAAACACGGAGTTTCCAGCGGGAATGTGCTATCGGTTTCTTTTTTTGCGATGGCATCGGAGAACACATCCTTTTGTTCTATTTTTCGGTCTTTGAACGCAGCGTTATCATTGCTTTGCTGGTCTTTTACAAGCCGCCCTAACTGAGCATCAGCCGCTACTGCAGGGCCGGTAATCAACAATACCAGGCTAATAATTACTATATTGCGAATATCCATTTCATACCCTAATCAGGTAAAAGCAGTAATCCCTTACCGCTTTTACCTTCAACCTAAGTTATTTATTTACCTACAACGGTACCAAATACATTTACAACATTGGCAGTAGTCTCAAATCCTTGAGCTCCGCCTAATACAGCCCAGAAACCAGTATTAACTATTTTCTTGGCATTGATAACAGCCTTACCGCTGGTATACAAATTACCGTAATTGTAAATATTATTACTCGCAGTGACATTTAACTGACTATCAGCTACCAGGTTTGACCAGTTTGAGATATTTTTAGCGGTGACATTAGTAGTCTTAGCTGTAATATTCGCGCCGAGATTATTAGTTAAATCATTAGCAGTGGTGATATTAAGTGTATTACCAGCTGCAATATCGCTGTTGTTAGTAATAGTTTTGCCAGTCAGATTTAAATCACCACCTGCATTAAAGGCGTGATTATTTGTCACATAACCGGAAGTATTTACTGTCAGATTGCCTGCAGCATTCACCCATCCAGTGTTATTGTAGTCACCATTGATATTAATTAAAATATCGCTATCTGAAGAGATGATACCGGTAGCGGTATTTTTGGCAACAGAGCCACTTGCTTTTGATGATATCGCAGTTGCATCTATCTGCATATTGCCTGAACTATAAATTGTTGCGTAATCAGCAGCAATTTTCTTCGCAGCAATCGTCATTTTCCCGGAATTAGCAACAATCTGCCCCTTGTTACTTGCGAGATCGCCAGTCAGATTAATATTTACATCACCGGTTTGCGCAATAATACGGCCAGATTCGTTATTCAGGCTCTTAGCCGTAATATCAACCCCTTCACCGCCAATTAGACCGCCTTGCTGGTTACCATAGCCGAAGTATTGCCCCACATAGAAACCAAATTTGTCACTGTCAGTACTGGTGATTTTACCAACCGCATTAAGCGCTAGTTTTTCATCCGCAACCATCATTGTATATTTAGCATCAATATCAGCGCCTGAATCAATGCTGATATTTTTAGCTTTGATTACCGAACTGTCTGTACTCACTGTATTGGCTTTAATGGTTACGTCACCGTTCACAGAAGTTATTACTCCCAGGCGGCTATAATAGTTGTTAAGATCGATATTAACACCCGCCCCGCCATTGATACCCGATTGGCTGGTATTCATGTCGCGACCAGTAATTGAAACAGTCTTACTGCTTTCAATTTTACCCATATAGTTATCAATATCACTGGTGGTTTTAATGCTCACGTCACCATCTGAAGCAATTTCGCCAGCCCAGTTGAATAAGTAGTCAGCAGCAATCTCGATGCCATTACCTGAGACGATACCCAAGGATTCACCGCCCGTGGTATCGGCCGATTTGTTGTTGTTGTTTTTAACTGCTTTGGTTGTCGTTAATTTTACAGCACCAGCACTGGAGCGAATCAAACCAGTTACGTTTTCAATGTTTCCAGTACTTTCAACTTCGACATTGCCCGTTGAATCAATAGTGCCGCCATTATTGGTTAACGATGTATTTTTCAGACCAACATAGCCAGCATAAATCTGACCATTGTTATTATCAAAATCACCTGATTCGATTGCGACGATACCCGCCTCAATGCCCGCCGTTTTAGCTTTACCGGTATTAGTAAAAGTGTTGCCATTGGTATTGACAGCCAGCGTTTGTCCGGCAGCCAGTTTACCATTACTATTATCGAATTTACCGCTAGTAATATAGTTATTAGTGGTTGCTAAAATGTTTCCACCGTTGATATTACTTATTTTATTCCCCGCAGTATCAATAGCGATCATTTTGTCACTATTGATTTTTCCTGCACTATTTTCTAAAACACCGTTGGTGTTCAGGGTGATATCACCACTGGATTGAATAACCGCATTGTTGTTAAGTAGTTTACCGTTACTGGTAATCTTAATACCGCTATCCCCGGCAGAAATCGTCCCCAGATTACGCACGCCTACGCCACTTTCAGTGCTGACAAGGCTAATTTTATTCGCATACATACCACCGAGCTTAGAAACATCCACGCCGTAGGTACTGGCGTTACCGGTAGGCGTTACGGAGTCGGTGACCACGCCGTCGGCGTTGACCGCATTACTCCCCGCGACAATCTTAAGCTCACTGGCAGAAAGCGCACCATTCACAACGACACTGCGCGCCAGAATTTCGGTCGGTGATTCGCTCTGAAAGCCACTTACAGTAATCGTTCCGCCATTAACGGAATAGCCATTTAACAGCCCATCCTCACCTAATTTTGGCGTACCTGTCGTCAACGTCCCTTTTTCAGCGTTGATGAACCCGCCTCCCTGAGTCGTGATGCCATTAGGGTTGGCAATGATTAAGTGAGCGGAATCCCCGGCAACTTCCATCATGCCATTAATGGTACTCGCATTCGTTGAAGTCACTTCGTTAAGAATAACCATCGCGCTGCGGTCCGTAAGGTTCGGGTTGGCCGCAATCTGCCCAGCCAGCACGGACTGCGCCGCGCTTGTCGCGTTGTTAAAGATCACCCCTTCAGCGCCAACGTTCAGGGTGTCATATACGTTATGCGAAAGACCATTGCTATTCGGTTTCGCGATATTGACAATCGGCACACCATTTGAGGCTTCAGTAACGCTGCCATTTTTAATAGAAATTTCCGCTTGCGCCACTACAGGCATCAGCAGTAATAATGATGCCGCAATTGGGTTTAATTTCACGGACCTTTTTTTATTTTCGTGATATTTCATATGAACCTTTCTAAGATAGTATTGATTGAGTGCAGCCAGAAAGAATAACCTGCGCTTATGCAGCGATATTCACCCTGACTATTTTAAGTACGCGTCATGCGTACAAAATCCCTGTGAAAAGCACGTAAACTCATCAAACGTTATATGCAGTTCTATTCAACAAATTAATATTAAATAAGTTAAAAATTATATCTTTCAGATCGTCTACGCCGAATGCATATACCTACATGGCACAAAGAAAGTTGATTTAATTCATACGAAATATGAGACATCCCCTGTCCGTGCATCGAGCGTAATTCCTCGTTTAAGCGTTGTTGACTCATCATTTTTCAAGCGCTAAATCACCTGTTCTTGTGATGCGTAATAAATAATGCCACGTACAACACCATATCCTTACTCCGTTACAGTTTCCCCGATCAATATAATGAACAAAAAGTGAATTCTTTCTATACATATTCAATTTTGTTCACTTCATGATTGAGATCACGACCCTCGCCTCTTCTCTCCCAGGGATTATTCATCCTTCAACTTCATCATTCATGCGTGAATTCATCTTTATGAATTTGTATTTGAAAGCAGATGGGCATAATAAGCCTGCGGCGGGTAATGAAACCGGCATGATGAAATGCCTTGTGAAGGATTAAAAAGAAGTTCAGAAGAGATAGGTAATGAGGACTTAATTTGCCGGAGAGAGGCTTATGCCTTCTCCGGCCTGGATATCAACACAATGCCTGAATCGCTTTGCGTTTTAATCGCGGAAGTTTTTGAACTGGAATGGCTGGCCAAGATCGCCGCCGCGAACCAACGCCATAACCGACTGCAGATCGTCACGGGATTTGCCAGTGACGCGAATTTCTTCGCCCTGAATCTGCGTCTGTACTTTGAGTTTGCTGTCTTTAATCAGTTTAACGATTTTCTTCTGTATTGCGCTTTCAATACCCTGCTTCAGCTTAGCTTCAACAAACCAGGTTTTCCCGCTGTGTACGAAGTTTTCCGGCACGTCAAGCGAGCTTCCTTCAATACCGCGCTTGAGTAGCTTTGCACGCAGGATATCCAACAGTTGATTGACCTGGAAATCAGACTCGCTCAGCACCTTGATGGTTTTACTGGTTTCGTTCAGCTCAAAGGTGGCTTCAACATTACGAAAATCAAATCGTGACTCGACTTCGCGGCTTGCGTTTTCGACCGCATTACGTGCTTCCTGAAGATCGACTTCAGAGACAATATCGAAAGATGGCATCTTTTCCTCTCCTTCCGTTTCTTTTGCGTTGCATAATACCCGCAACGCGGCATAACTCAACTTGTTATCCCGGAAGCTTAGCTGATAACGCTATACTTTAGCTACAAGCGCCTGGGAAGTCGCAGGTGAGGAGGAATAATGAAAGTAACCGTACTAGGATGCGGTGCATTGGGACAACTATGGTTAACCGCGCTGTATAAAAACGGACATGAGGTTCAGGGCTGGTTACGCGTCCCGCAACCATTTTGTAGCGTTAATCTCATTGAGACTGACGGTAGTAATTTCAACGAATCAATGACCGCTAACGATCCTGATTTTCTCGCCACCAGCGATTTACTACTGGTGACGCTAAAGGCATGGCAGGTTTCCCAGGCAGTGAGAAATCTGGCTGCTATCTTACCGGCTTCTGCGCCTATCTTGCTCATTCATAACGGCATGGGCACCCTTGATGAATTAAAAAGCGTTAAACACCCACTGCTGCTGGCGTCCACCACTCATGCCGCCCGCCGCGATGGCAACGTCATCATTCACGTCGCGCAGGGAACAACTCATATTGGACCAGCCAAAAGCTATAGCGAAGATTACAGCGGCCTCGCCGACATTCTGCAAAACGTCCTGCCGGATGTCGCCTGGCACGACAATATTCACCCTGCTCTTTGGAGTAAGCTGGCCGTCAACTGTGTGATTAATCCCCTGACTGCGCTGAAAGATTGTAGAAACGGCGATCTGCGAGATTTTCCGCAAGAGATCGGCGCAATCTGTCATGAAGTCGCAGCGGTAATGCAACGTGAAGGCATTCATACATCTGCGGAAAACCTGTTATTGTATGTAAATCAGGTAATTGAAAGTACAGCAGACAATATCTCATCTATGTTGCAGGATATTCGCGCGCAGCGGCATACGGAAATCGACTACATCACCGGTTTTCTGCTTAATCGCGCCCGGGCCCACGGTCTGTCAGTGCCAGAAAATGCCCGTTTATTTGAACAGGTAAAGCGGAAGGAGAATACTTATGAGCGCGTCGGCACTGATTTGCCTCGCCCCTGGTAGTGAAGAGACCGAAGCGGTCACCACTATCGATTTATTAGCGCGCGGCGGCGTGAAAGTGACTACCGCCAGCGTCGCCAGTGATGGCAATCTGACCATCGTTTGCTCGCGCGGCGTGAAGCTACTTGCGGATGCGCCGCTGGTCGAAGTCGCTGATGGCGATTTTGATATCATTGTTTTACCTGGCGGTATTAAAGGTGCCGAGTGCTTTCGCGACAGCCCTTTGCTGGTAGAAACCGTAAGACAATTTCATTTATCCGGGCGCATCGTGGCAGCAATCTGTGCTGCGCCAGCGACCGTCCTGGTGCCACATAATCTGTTCCCCATCGGCAACATCACCGGTTTCCCGGCGCTGAAAGAGCAAATCCCCGCCGAACAGTGGCAGGATAAACGCGTCGTCTGGGACCCAAGGGTTAATCTGTTAACCAGCCAGGGTCCGGGAACCTCTATTGATTTCGCGCTAAAAATGATTGACCTGCTGATCGGTCGCGAAAAAGCATACGAAGTAGCTTCGCAGTTGGTCATGGCTGCTGGCATCTATAATTACTACGAATCCTGATAGCCGGTCCGCGCCGCGGGCTGGTTCCCCCCTTCTTGAGGAGCCGTAGCATGTCCCGTAGCGCAACCGATTCTCGTGATCTCGTCATCAGCCGTCTACTCAGCGCCCCCACGACAGCCCTCTGGCGCGCGTGGGCCGACCCGGCTTTACTCAAAACCTGGTGGTGTCCTAAGCCATGGTATACCGACGTTCTGGCCTTTGATTTGCGTCCCGGAGGGGCTTTTCACACCGTGATGCACGGCCCTGACGGTGAACGTAGCGATAATCCCGGCTGCTTTCTTGAAGTCATTCCGCAGCAAAAGTTAGTCATGACCTCAATGCTGACCGCAGACTTTCGCCCTGCCGTTTCCCCGTTTGCCATGACGGCTATTATCACCTTTGCGGATGAAAACGACGGCTGTCGCTATACGGCAACGGTACTGCATGCAGATAATGAAACCCGTGAGCAACACGAAAAGATGGGATTTTTTGAAGGCTGGAATATCGTTATCGATCAGTTGAATGCCCTGGCGATGACGCTACGCTAAACCCAGATGTAAAAAAGCCTTCCCTAAGGGAAGGCTTTTTCATAAGTACAGGTGAATTACGGACGATACACTTTCACGTTAGTAAAGCCCTGCTCACGCAGGTACAGCGCCTGCAGACGGCTCATTACGCCGCGCTCACACCACAACAGCCAGGTTTTACTCTGATCGAGGTTGCCAAATTGGGTGCTCAGTTTATAGAACGGCAGCGAAACAACATCGACGCCTTCCACTTTCAATGGCTTATCATCCTGCTCATCGACAGAACGAATATCGAGAATCACGTCATTCGCGCTGAAGCCGCTGACGGTTTCCACTTCTACCACGTCCTGCTGCGTTTGCTGAGCGATGTCGCGAATGTCGATGTTATTCGCTTCCTCAACCACTTTATCCAGAATGCTAAAATCGAAGTTTTCTTCTTCCGCTTCGATCTTCGCTTTTACCGCTTTTATGGTTGGGCTCTTCGAGATAACGCCGCAGTATTCCGGCATGGTGCGGGCAAAATCTTCAGTGCCGATTTCGCGCGCAAGATTGATAATGTGTTCTTTATCGTGAGAAATCAGCGGGCGCAGGATCAGCGTGTCGGAGACATTATCGATAAGACGCAGGTTAGTCAGCGTCTGGCTGGATACCTGGCCCAAGGCTTCGCCGGTCACCAGTGCCTGCACGCCATAACGCTCAGCGACTTTCGATGCCGCACGCACCATCATACGTTTGAGCACCACGCCCATCTGGCCATCCTCGACTTTCTCAAGGATTTCGCCAACCACCGGCTCGAAATTGATTGCCACGAAGCGAACGCGATGGGAGCTGCCGAAGCGGTTCCACAAATAGTGCGCCACCTGACGAACGCCAATTTCATGCGCGGCGCCGCCGAGGTTGAAGAAGCAGTAGTGTACGCGGCAGCCGCGACGCATCAGCATATAGCTGGAGACGCCGGAGTCGAAGCCGCCGGAAATAAGCGACAGCACATCTTCCTGAGTACCAATGGGGAAGCCGCCAATACCTTCATAGCGCCCTTTCACCAGCAACAGACGATCGTTTTCGATTTCCAGGTTAACCGTCACGTCCGGATCGGTGAGCTTCACGCGCGCCGATTCGATATGCTGGTTCAGGCCGCCGCCAACGTAGCGCTCAACCTCAATTGAGGTGAATTCATGTTTACCACGGCGCTTCACACGCACGCAGAAGCTTTTACCTTCGAGCTGTTCGCGCCACAGCGGTAGCGTCTGTTCAAAAATGTTATGCAGAGAAGTAAAAGGTACGTCCTCCACTTCCAGAATATGATGAATGCCAGGGATACGGGTCAGCGCATCGCGAATAACCGGCCGCTGGTTTTCGTCTTTCGCGCGAACTTCGATATGATCCCAATGACGAACGACGGCGAGCGTCTCATCATAGTTTTTGAGAACGTTACGAATGTTCCCGGTTAAGATTTTAATAAAGCGCAACCGCACAGATTGGCTTTTGATGGTGATTTCCGGGAACAATTTAATGATAAACTTCATGGCGACAATAGTTCGTTGGCAAGCCCGACGGGGCTTTAAGCAAAAAAGTTGTACAGGCGCGATACAGCGTCTGCATCCAGGGCGCGGAGTATACCATCATTGTTCGCTTTTCGCCTGGCATTGCGCATTTTCGCAAAAATGTATCCGTAGGGTGAATGCCGCGAGTTTGCTTAACCGCCCGACTCCGTTACCATACTGATAGCCATCGAGACATAACAAGAGTCTATATTCACTATGCCAAAGAAAAATGAGGCCCCGGCCAGCTTTGAGAGCGCTTTAGGCGAACTCGAGCAGATCGTTAATCGTCTGGAAAGCGGCTCACTACCGCTGGAAGAAGCGCTCAGCGAATTTGAACGCGGCGTGCAGCTCGCGCGCCAGGGCCAGACGAAACTGCAACAGGCCGAGCAGCGTGTCCAAATCCTGCTGGCCGATAGCGAAGATGCGCCGTTGACTCCCTTTACGCCGGACGCTGAATAAATGGACTTCCCGCAACAATTACAGACCTGTGTCACCCAGGCCAATGACGCGCTGCGCCGCTTTATCTCTCCGCTGCCATTTCAGAACACTCCGCTGGTTGAAGCCATGCACTATGGCGCATTATTAGGCGGCAAACGCCTGCGCCCTTTCCTGGTTTACGCCACCGGCGAGATGTTCGGCGTTAGCCGTTCCACACTGGATGCCCCAGCCGCTGCCGTCGAATGCATTCATGCCTACTCGCTGATGCATGACGATCTGCCGGCGATGGACGACGACGATCTGCGCCGCGGTCAACCCACGTGCCACATCAAGTTTGGCGAAGCGAACGCTATTCTTGCCGGTGACGCCCTGCAAACGCTGGCATTTTCTATACTGAGTGATACGCCGATGCCGGAAGTACCGGATCGCGACCGTCTGGCGATGGTTTCCGAACTGGCTCAGGCCAGCGGCGTCGCCGGAATGTGCGGCGGTCAGGCGTTGGATCTCGAGGCGGAAGGCAAGCAGGTCGATCTACAGGCGCTGGAGCGAATTCACCGCCATAAGACCGGAGCGCTTATTCGCGCGGCGGTTCGTCTTGGCGCGCTGAGCGCCGGTGAGCGTGGCCGTCAGGCGCTACCAGCACTCGATCGCTTTGCGGAGAATATCGGTCTCGCCTTCCAGGTGCAGGATGACATTCTGGATGTGGTAGGTGATACTGCGACTCTTGGCAAACGTCAGGGTGCCGACCAACAGTTAGGCAAAAGTACCTATCCGGCGCTTTTGGGTCTTGAGCAAGCCCAGCAGAAAGCGCGCGATCTGATTGCCGACGCCCGCCAGGCTTTAGATGAACTGGCTGCGCAATCGCTGGATACCACGGCACTGGAAGCGCTCGCGAATTACATTATTCAGCGCGATAAATAAACAATAAATGAGTCTCTGATGAGTTTTGATATTGCCAAATACCCAACCCTGGCGCTGGTAGATTCCACCCAGGAGTTGCGCCTGCTGCCAAAAGATAGCCTGCCCAAGCTTTGCGATGAGCTGCGCCGTTATCTTCTGGACAGCGTGAGCCGCTCAAGCGGCCATTTTGCCTCTGGCCTTGGCACGGTTGAACTGACCGTGGCGCTGCACTACGTCTACAACACGCCGTTCGACCGCTTAATTTGGGATGTCGGCCACCAGGCTTACCCGCACAAAATTCTCACTGGCCGCCGCGACAAAATCGGCACTATCCGCCAGAAAGGCGGGCTGCATCCGTTCCCGTGGCGCGGCGAAAGCGAATATGACGTACTGAGCGTTGGCCACTCTTCTACCTCTATCTCCGCGGGTATTGGGGTCGCTATTGCCGCCGAAAAAGAAGGCAAACAGCGGCGCACCGTTTGCGTCATCGGCGATGGGGCTATCACCGCCGGGATGGCGTTTGAGGCGATGAACCACGCGGGGGATATCAAACCAGACATGCTGGTGGTGCTGAACGACAATGAAATGTCGATTTCAGAAAACGTCGGGGCGCTGAATAATCACCTGGCGCAGCTGCTGTCCGGCAAGCTGTATTCCTCGCTGCGTGAAGGCGGCAAAAAAGTCTTCTCCGGCGTACCGCCGATTAAAGAACTGCTTAAACGTACCGAAGAGCATATTAAAGGTATGGTGGTGCCCGGCACGCTGTTTGAAGAGATGGGATTTAACTACATCGGCCCGGTAGATGGCCACGATGTGCTGGGTCTGGTTAATACGCTGAAGAATATGCGCGACCTGAAAGGGCCGCAGTTCCTGCATATCATGACCAAAAAAGGCCGTGGATATGAACCGGCGGAAAAAGATCCCATCACCTTCCACGCGGTACCGAAATTCGATCACACCAGTGGCGTGCTGCCGAAAAGCAGCGGCGGCCTGCCTTCCTATTCGAAAATATTTGGCGACTGGCTGTGCGAAACCGCGGCCAAAGACGACAAACTGATGGCCGTCACCCCGGCGATGCGTGAAGGGTCCGGGATGGTCGAGTTCTCGAAAAAATTCCCCGATCGCTATTTCGATGTCGCGATTGCCGAACAGCACGCGGTGACCTTTGCCGCCGGGATGGCGATTGGCGGCTATAAGCCGATCGTGGCGATCTATTCCACCTTCCTGCAGCGCGCTTACGATCAGGTGATCCATGACGTCGCCATTCAAAAGCTGCCGGTGCTGTTTGCAATCGATCGTGCGGGCATCGTCGGCGCCGACGGTCAGACCCACCAGGGAGCGTTCGATCTCTCCTTCCTGCGCTGCATTCCGGAAATGGTGATCATGACCCCGAGCGACGAAAATGAATGTCGCCAGATGCTCTACACCGGATACCACTATAACGATGGCCCTAGCGCGGTACGCTATCCGCGCGGCACAGGTACCGGCGCGGAACTGGAACCACTGGCGCCGCTGCCGCTCGGGAAAGGCGTGGTGAAAAGAAACGGCGAGAAGCTGGCGATCCTTAACTTCGGGACTTTACTGCCGGAAGCCGCTCAGGTTGCGGAAAAACTCAATGCGACGTTGGTCGATATGCGTTTTGTGAAACCGCTTGATGAGGCGCTGATCCTGCAGCTTGCCGCCAATCACGAGGTGCTGGTCACCCTTGAAGAGAACGCCATCATGGGCGGGGCAGGCAGCGGCGTAAACGAGCTGTTGATGGCCCACCGTCGCGCGGTGCCGGTGCTGAATATCGGTCTGCCGGACTTCTTTATCCCGCAGGGGACTCAGGAAGAAGTTCGCGCCGACCTCGGCCTGGATGCCGCCGGGATCGAAACCAAAATCCGCGACTGGTTGGCATAATTGCCCATACCGCTCCTGCTATGCTTAAAGGATACCTTTTAAAGTAGCAGGAGCGTCTTATGCACTACATTCCTCTTGGAGATACCCATCTTCGCGTTTCCCGACTCTGTCTCGGCTGCATGACCTTCGGCGAACCTGACCGCGGCAATCATGCCTGGACGCTGCCAGAAGAGAGTAGCCGTCCGCTGATTAAACGTGCGCTGGAAGGCGGAATTAACTTCTTCGATACCTCGAACAACTACTCCGACGGCAGCAGCGAAGAGATCCTCGGCCGCGCGCTGCGGGAGTACGCTCGCCGCGATTCGGTGATCGTCGCCACCAAAGTTTATCATCAGGTCGGCGATCTGCCGCAGGGGCTGTCTCGCGCGCAAATCATGCGCTCCATTGACGATAGCCTGCGCCGTCTGGGAATGGACTATGTCGACCTGTTGCAGATCCACCGCTGGGATTACTCCACGCCCATCGAAGAGACGCTGGAGGCGCTCAGCGACGTCGTACGCGCCGGGAAAGCGCGCTATATCGGCGCATCATCAATGCATGCCCGCCAGTTCGCCCAGGCGCTCGCCCTGCAGGAACAGAACAATTGGGCGCGCTTCGTCACCATGCAGGATCACTACAACCTGATTTATCGCGAAGAAGAAAACGAGATGCTGCCGCTATGCCAGCGCAAAGGGATTGCGGTCATGCCGTGGAGCCCGTTGGCGCGCGGCCGACTAACACGACCATGGGGAGAAACCACCGCGCGTCTCGTCTCCGATGAATTCGGCAAATCGCTGTATAGCGCCACCGACGCCAATGATGAGCAGATAGCACAGAAGCTGGAGGAGGTGGCTGAGGAGTTAGACGCCAACCGCGCGCAGGTGGCGCTGGCCTGGCTATTAAGCAAGCCCGGCGTGGCTGCGCCGATTATTGGCGCCTCACGGCAGGAACAGCTGGATGAGCTCCTGCATGCCGTCGATTTAACCCTGACGCCAGAACAGATCGACAAGCTGGAGGCGCCCTATCGGCCCCACCCAATCGTCGGCTTCAAGTAACGCCGCAATTTAAACCCCGGCCGCGCCGGGGTGCAGATTTAGAGCAGACCTATCGGCCAGTGGTGGCCAATCAGATACAGTACGCCGGCGGAGATCACCCCGGCGACGATATCGTCGACCATGATCCCCATTCCACCATGGATGTTGCGGTCGAACCAACGAATTGGCCACGGCTTCCACATATCAAAGATGCGGAAAATAACGAAACCGGCGGCCACCCACTGCCAGTCCATCGTCGGTAACGCCATCAAAGTGATCCACATCCCGACAAACTCATCCCAAACGATGCTGCCGTGGTCATGAGTGCCCATATCTTTAGCCGTACGGTGACAAAGATAGACGCCGATACAGATGCTCATCATCACCACCAGCGAATAGAGCTGCCAGGGGAGAAAGGTCATCAGATACCAGAACGGAATCGCCGCCAGAGACCCCATCGTTCCCGGCACCACCGGGCTCAGCCCACTGCCGAACCCGGTCGCCAGCAGATGCCAGGGATTGCGCATATTGAGGCGGCTTTTCGCCTCGTCTCTACTGCGTGCCAAAATGATCGTACCCCTTTAAATCCAATTTAATCGGCTTACCCTCACGGATAAACTGCAGTCCATCCGCTTCCGCCACGATCTGGCCGATACAGGTAAAGCGTGCGCCAAGCTGACCAATCGCGACATCCAATGCTCCGCGATTCAGCTCGGGAACGGTAAAGCATAATTCATAATCTTCGCCGCCGGCGAGCGCCCAGCGTAGCGCCTGTTCAGGATCAACATGGCGCAGCATGGCATCGGAATACGGCATCGCATCGAGATCGATACGCGCGCCGCAGGCGCTGGCCTTGAGAATATGACCAAGGTCAGAGATAAGACCGTCAGAGAGATCGATCGCTGAATTAGCCAGATCGCGCAGCGCCTGCCCCTGCAGCACGCGGGGCATTGGACGCAAATGGCGCGCCAGCAGATAATCGGCATCCGCTGGCGAATCAACCGTTAGCCGGTCCTGTAAAAGCGCCAGCCCGGCGGCGCTATCACCGGGCGTGCCGGTGACATAAATCCAGTCGCCAGGCCTGGCCCCGGAACGCTTCATCGCGCGGCCCGGCGGCACAAAGCCGTGGATACCCAGCGTCATCGACAGCGGCCCACGGGTGGTGTCGCCGCCGATCAGCTGCATATCGTAATAGTTAAGCTGGACAAACAGACTGTCGCTAAAGGCTTCAAGCCACGCTTCGTCTGCTTCCGGCAAAGTGAGGGCCAGCGTCAACCATGCCGGTTCCGCCCCCATCGCCGCCAAATCGCTCAGGTTCACCGCCAGCGCTTTATACGCCAGGTCAGCAGGGTCGATGTCGGCTAAAAAGTGGTTGCCCGCCACCAGGGTGTCGGTGCTGATTGCCAGCGTTTTTTTCTCGGGGATATTCAGGAGCGCGCAGTCATCGCCGATGCCGGTTTCAACATCAAGGCGGGCGCTTTTAACGCGATCAAAATAACGGGCAATCAGGGAAAATTCGCCGCATGCCATACGTTATGCCTCAGCAAAGAAAAGAATAAGGCCGGGTTCGCAGGATCAGATCCTGCAAAGCCCGGCCTGCAGTTTACTTTTTGCGGGGACGGATTACCGGGGCCGCTTTATCCAGCACGCCGTTGACGAACTTGTGGCTATCTTCAGCGCCGAAGGTTTTCGCCAGCTCGATAGCTTCGTTGATAGCCACTTTGTACGGCACGTCGTCACGCTTCGACAGCTCAAACAGCGCAATACGCAGTACCGCTTTTTCTACCTGACCCAGCTCTTCCAACTGACGTGACAGGTATGGCTTCATCAGACCGTCGAGATACGCGCTGTTAGTCGCCACTCCGGACAGCAGTTCACGGAAATACAGAACGTCTACATCTTTTACATCCTGTTCCGCCAGGAACTGGTATTCAACATCAGCGATGTCGTTCTGGGACAACTGCCAGGAGTAGAGCGCCTGGACGGCACACTCACGGGCGCGGCGACGAGCAGCAGGTTTCACGGAATTCCCCTTACAAAAAATCAGGCCTTGATGGCTTTCAATACGTTAATCATTTCCAGCGCGGTCAGCGCGGCTTCTGCGCCTTTGTTACCGGCTTTAGTGCCAGCGCGTTCGATGGCTTGTTCAATACTTTCAGTCGTCAGAACACCGAAGGCTACCGGGATTTCACTGTCCTGAGCGACGTGCGCCAGGCCATTGCTTGCACCGCCAGCCACATATTCAAAGTGGGCGGTACCGCCACGAATCACCGTACCCAGCGCGATTACCGCGTCATATTTACCGGTTTTTGCCAGTGCGCCAGCCGCCAGCGGCAGCTCATACGCGCCTGGTACCCAAACAACGGTGATGTTTTCATCTTTTACCTGACCAATGCGCTTGAGGGCGTCAATCGCGCCTTCCAGCAGGCTGTCATTGATAAAGTTGTTGAAACGCGCAATGGTGATGGCGACGCGAGCGTCCGGGGTAGCAACGTTAGCTTCAATAATGTTCATACTCTTCCTTCGGGTTCATGTGCCCCGCAAGGGGGGCGGATTTTATCATAATATTCTGGGCGCTGCTTCCTAATATTAGGAATACATCACGCAGTCGTTAAATGCAGGCAGACATCGGGCCCGACCTGACGTATCTCGTTGAATTTGAAATGGGGGGCCTGGCTCAGTTTCTCAAGCCCCGGCAGCGCGCATAAACCGCGCGCGTCACTGCCTAACAGTTTAGGCGCAATATAGACGATAAGCTCATCCACCAGCCCGGCCTGTAGCAAAGCGCCGGCCAGCGTCGGCCCCGCTTCCACCCAAATGCTGTTCACCTGCTGTTTACCGAGCTGCATCATTAGCAGCACGAGGTCGAGATGGCCGTTATGCTCCGGCACCAGCAGGGTACGCACGTTATCAGGCCAGGCACGTTCATCGGCATGGGTGCGAGCGAACAGGGTTTCACCTTGCTGCTGGATAATTCGATGCTCCGGCGTGACGCGGTTTTGGCTATCGATGACGATACGCAGCGGCTGACGCAGGTTCTCCTGCGGATAGAGCGCCTGCGTATCGGCGCTCAGCTCCTGCCAGCGCACGGTCAGCGCCGGATCGTCCGCCAGCACGGTCGCGCTGCTGGTGAGAATAGCGTGGCTCTGCGCGCGCAGGCGCTGCACGTCGCGTCGCGCCTGTGGCGAGGTGATCCACTGACTTTCACCGCTGGCCATCGCCGTACGGCCATCAAGCGAAGCGCCCATCTTCAGCTGGATCCACGGAAAACCGGTGCGCATCCGCTTCAGAAAACCTTTATTCAGCGCTTCCGCTTCATTCATCATCAGCCCATGGCTGACGTCAATGCCGGCCTGCTGCAGGCGGTACAGGCCGCGACCGGCCACCTGTGGATTCGGGTCCTGCATTGCCGCTACCACGCGAGCCACGCCTGCGGCGATCAGCGCGTCGCAGCACGGCGGCGTGCGACCATGGTGGCTACAGGGCTCCAGGGTGACGTAGGCGGTCGCGCCTTTGGCTTTATCGCCGGCCATACGCAGCGCGTGCACTTCGGCGTGCGGCTCGCCGGCCCGATAGTGGAAGCCCTCGCCGACGATCTCGCCGTCTTTTACAATCACACAGCCGACGTTGGGATTAGGATGGGTAGTAAAGCGTCCGCGCGCGGCAAGCTTCAGCGCTCGCGCCATGTACATTTCGTCCTGCATGGCTTAGTCCTGTAAACGGGCGATTTCTTCGCCGAACTCTTTAATATCTTCGAAACTGCGATAGACGGAAGCGAAGCGAATATAGGCGACCTTATCGAGCTTCTTCAGCTGCTCCATCACCAGATTACCGATCATTTTACTCGCGACTTCACGCTCACCGGTGCCGCGCAGATGGGTTTTAATGTGATTTACCGCCATTTCGACGTCATCGGCGCTGACCGGACGCTTTTCAAGCGCTTTCAACATCCCGCTACGCAGCTTGTCTTCGTTGAAAGGTTCGCGCACGTCGTTGCTTTTTACCACCCGCGGCATTACCAGCTCAGCCACTTCAAAAGTGGTAAAGCGTTCATTGCAGACCAGACACTGCCGACGACGACGCACGGAGGAGCCTTCGCCGACCAGGCGAGAATCGATGACTTTGGTATCCACGGCGAAACAGAAAGGGCAATGCATGGCGCGTCCTGACAGGTAGTTAATCTGAAGGATAGTTTACCCTGAAGTCAGCGGACTACAAAGAAAGAGCTTTTGAGACAAAGGATCTATGGTAGGTCAATTCAGTTTAGCTACCATTAATCATCCTCTGTAAACGGAATCCTGACCATGACAAGACGTTACCTACAACTGGCTATCATCGGCAGCCTGTTCACCCTTACCGCCTGCGCCCAGCAAAGCGAAGTTCGTCAGATGAACGAGAGCGTCAGTACGCTGAGCAAAGAGATGACCCAGCTGAATCAGCAAACGATAAAAATCACCCAGCAAAACGCACTGAATGCTAAATCAACCCGCGGCGTTTATCTGCTGCCGGAGGCCAAAACCCCCGCGCGGCTGGAGAGCCAGATCGGCACCCTGCGCATGTCAGTGGGTAGCATTACGCCAGATGGCGACGGTTCGCGCCTGACCTTACGCATCCAGGGCGAGTCTAACGATCCGCTCCCGGCCTTCACCGCGACCGTCGCTTCCGGACAAATTACCGGCACCACCCACAGCTATCAGGAAGTCAACGTCCAGGATCAGCTGATTAGCGCCCCGGCCAGCATCCTGGCGCCCAGCGATGTGGATATCCCGCTGCGCCTGAATGTGACGCCTGATAAAGTCGGCTTTATTCGTATCCACGATATCCAACCCGCCAGCGCGCAGTAAGCGCTCACGCCGGGCAAAACGGCCCGGCGCCCCACTTTTCATCTATCGAAGTTATCCATTTACAACTTTTCATAAGAGTTCATTAGAAATCGCTCCTGAAGGCGATTTTCAGTAGCATTTTGTCAAGAAATGCATAGAATCGTGAACGCAATCGATTACGCATGTTCTGGTTATGTGAAACAACACGTATTTTTGTGAGCAATGATTTCTATAATAGACCCCCACAGAAAGACGAAATATTTAGCAACGCTTCGGCAATTTTCTTAACGCCTTTTGGCTTAATTTAAACAGTGGCATCAACATGAAAAAAACATTACTGGCAGCGAGCGCTGTTGTGGCGCTTTCCGCTTCTTTCACCGCTGGCGCGGCAGAAACTGAAAAACCGCAGTACCTGTCTGATTGGTGGCACCAGAGTGTGAACGTAGTCGGTAGCTACCACACTCGTTTTGGACCGCAGATCCGTAACGATACCTATCTGGAATACGAAGCGTTTGCTAAAAAAGATTGGTTTGATTTCTACGGCTATATTGATGCGCCGGTCTTCTTCGGCGGCAACAGCACGGCGAAAGGTATCTGGAACAAAGGCTCCCCGCTGTTTATGGAGATCGAACCGCGTTTCTCTATCGACAAGCTGACCAACACCGACCTGAGCTTCGGGCCGTTCAAAGAGTGGTACTTCGCGAACAACTATATCTACGATATGGGCCGCAACGACTCTCAGGAGCAGAGCACCTGGTATATGGGTCTGGGTACCGACATCGATACCGGTCTGCCGATGAGCCTGTCGCTGAATATCTATGCTAAATACCAGTGGCAGAACTACGGCGCCTCCAACGAAAACGAGTGGGACGGCTACCGCTTCAAGGTGAAATACTTCGTTCCGCTGACCGACCTGTGGGGCGGTTCGCTGAGCTATATTGGCTTCACCAACTTCGACTGGGGTTCTGACCTTGGCGACGACAACTTCTACGATATGAACGGTAAGCACGCGCGTACCAGCAACTCTATCGCGTCCAGCCACATCCTGGCGCTGAACTACGCGCACTGGCACTACTCTATCGTCGCGCGTTACTTCCATAACGGCGGCCAGTGGGCTGATGATGCTAAGCTGAACTTCGGCGACGGCGACTTCAGCGTTCGCTCTACCGGCTGGGGTGGCTACTTCGTTGTCGGTTACAACTTCTAATTGCTGATACAGCAAGACAGCGCCCGGGACGCGTTTTACGCTTACCGGGCGTTTTTTTATCGCTCCTCACATCTCACCTTACGTAAGAAATCGCTCAGTGAACGGTCGGCGCACTCGCTGAAACGACGTTCGATCACCTTCACCTCCAGACAACGATCGAGACGAAAGTTACGATAATCACTGCGCAGTTCGCACCAGGCCACCAGCAGCCAACGCTCCCCCCAGAAAAATAGCCCCAGCGGCAGCACTTCACGCCGCGTTACCTGACCGGATTCATCCTGATAGTGAAGCTGCAACACCTGCTGATTGGATACGGCCTGATGGATAACGTCAAAATGGGTTTTAGCATAACGATGCGCGCCAAGGTCAGGGGCAAACAGCCGGGTCTGCTCCGCTTTGCGCCGCCGGTCTTCCGGCAAAATCGCCAGCATTTTTTCCTGAGCTGACTCCAACGACTGTGAAAGCGCATCTCCGCCCCAGGTCTTCAGTAGTCGAATCGCGGCGATTAGCGCTTCAGATTCTTTGCTGGTTAGCATCAGCGGCGGCAGATCATAGCCCGCCAGCAGACGATAACCGCTCCCGGCCTCGCCCTCAACCGGTACACCGGAGAGCGAGAGGTCGCGGATATCGCGATAGACGGTTCGCTCCGACACGCCCAACCGCTCCGCCAGCAGCGCCGCGGTGGTTAGCCGCCTGCCGCGCAGGATCTGTACAATCTGAAATAAACGGTCGGCGCGTCGGGTCATTTCTCGTTTCGCTAAATAGTCAGGTTAAACCGGTTGATGCAAACCTACGCGGTTGCCTTCGCTGTCGGTAAACAGGGCGATGGTGCCAATATCATTCGGCAGCGCCAGCGGGCCAAATACGCACGCTCCTCCCGCCGAGGCGATACGATCCAGCGTGGCGGCCAGGTTGTCGGTATGCAGATAAATAATAGCGCCCTGCGGCGATGGCGCGATACCGTCAAATTTAGCCAACGCGCCGCCGGGGGCCGGATCCTGATGCGGGAAGACGGCCAGGTCCGCACAATCCATGGTTTCACGACGCAGCGTCACCTGCATTACCGGCTCATAAAACGCGACGGCGCGATCCATATCAGCGACCGGAATTTCAAACCAGTTAATCACGTTATTCATACTTCCTCCTGCTCGTTAGTGAGTTCAGAAGCAGTGTACGAGAGGGCTCCTGACAGCATACTGTCAGCAGGTTTCAGGCAGGCAAAAAAAATCCCGGCCATCGAGGCCGGGATTGCTTTATCTCAACTGAACTCTATTACGGCAGAATAGACGGCTGATCCGCCCCTTCTTTTTCGACCTTCTGCTGGATCAGATGCTCGCGCTTCATGCCCAGTTTCAACGCCAGCGCGGACGCGACGTAGATAGAAGAAGCCGTACCGATGGAAACACCGATCAGCATGGTCAGCGAGAAGCCTTCCAGAATCGGGCCGCCGAAGAGGAACAGCATCAGGATCACCATCAGGGTGGTACCGGAGGTGATCAAGGTACGATGCAGCGTCTGGGTCAACGACACGTTAAAGATTTCGTACGGCGTACCGCGACGGATCTTACGGAAGTTTTCACGGATACGGTCCGACACCACGATACTATCGTTCAACGAGTAACCAATTACCGACATCAGTGATGCGACGATGGTCAAGTCAATCTCGATGTGGAACAACGACAGTACACCCATGGTAATCACCACGTCGTGCGCCAGTGCAATAACGACCCCTGCCGCCAGTCGCCATTCAAAGCGGAAGCCGACATAGATAAGGATACACACCAGCGCCGCAATCAGCGCCAGTGCGCCGGTTTGCGCAAGGTCCGCGCCCACGCTCGGGCCAACGAACTCAATACGTTTCACCGTCGCGCTTTGGCTGGTCGATTCGTTAATCACGTTAACGACTTTGCTGCCCAGCTCCTGGCTGCCGTTGGCATCGTGTACCGGCGGCATACGCACCATGATGTCGCGGCTGCTGCCGAAGTTCTGCAACTGCGGCTCCTCAAAGCCTGCTTTCTGCAGCGAATCGCGCAGCTGGTCCATATCAACCGGTTTTTCGAGGGTAATTTCAATCACCGTACCGCCGGTGAAATCGAGACCCCAGTTAAACCCGCGGACGCCGATGATGGCGATCGACACAATCAGCAGAAAACCTGAAATGCCGAAGGCCCAGTAGTCCCAGCGCATAAAGTCCCAGACTTTACGGCCGTGGTTCAATTGTTCAACAGTATATTCCTGTGCCACAACGCACTCCTCAGATAGACAGCTTTTTCACGCGCTTGCCGCCGTACAGCAGGTTCACGATGGCACGGGTGCCGACGATAGCGGTAAACATTGAGGTCGCGATACCGATACCGGTAGTAATCGCAAACCCTTTAATGGCACCGGTACCGACCGCGTACAGGATGATAACCTTAATCAGCGTCGTCACGTTGGCATCGAAGATAGAGCTAAATGCGCCCTTATAACCTTCGTCAATCGCCTGCTGAACGGTACGTCCGTTGCTCAGCTCTTCTTTGATACGCTCGTTAATCAGTACGTTAGCATCGACCGCCACCGCAAGGGTTAAGACGATACCCGCGATACCCGGCATGGTCAGCGTTGCCCCAGGAATCAGGGACATAATGCCGACAATCAGCACCAGGTTAGCAATCAGCGCGGAGGTCGCAATCAGGCCGAACTTCTTATAGAAGAAGATCATGAACAGGATAGAGACCACCAGACCGGCCAGACACGCTTCCAGGCCCTGCTTGATATTCTGCATACCCAGAGTTGGGCCGATAGTACGCTCTTCAACGATCTGAATCGGCGCAATCAGGGCGCCCGCACGCAGCAGCAGAGAAAGCTGACGCGCTTCGGTCGGGTTGCTGATACCGGTGATACGGAAGCTATTGCCAAGGCGAGACTGGATATTGGCGATGTTAATCACCTCTTCCTCTTTCGCAAGGATAGCGCGACCGTTGGCATCTTTCTTACCGCTGTCTTTGTACTCCACGAACAGGGTCGCCATCGGTTTACCGATATTGTCCTTGGTGAAGTTAGACATGATGTTGCCACCCGCGCTATCGAGCGAGATGTTAACCTGCGGCTGGTTGTACTCGTCCATGCTGGAAGTGGAGTCAGTGATATGGTCGCCGGTCAGGATCACGCGCTTATACAGCACCACCGGACGGCCTTCACGGGTATCTTTCACTTCCGAATCGCCCGGTACGCGGCCAGAAGCGGCTGCGGACTGATCGACGTTGGTGTTCACCAGACGGAATTCCAGCGTCGCGGTCGCGCCAAGGATTTCCTTCGCACGCGCGGTATCCTGGATACCCGGCAGTTCAACCACGATACGGTCGGAACCCTGACGCTGCACCAGCGGTTCGGCCACGCCGAGCTGGTTTACACGGTTACGCAGAATGTTGATGTTCTGCTGAACGGCGTATTCACGGGCTTCTTTCAGACGTTCGTCGGTCATCACCGCTTTCAGCGCATTGTTCCCCTGGCTTGAAATAACCAGATCGCGATGGCGCGGGCTGAGATAAGAGATAGCCTGGTCGCGCGCCGCGCTGTCGCGGAAGACGATGCTCAGACCGTAGTTGTCTTCCTTACGCACGGTAGAGTAAGGAATGCCTTTGTCACGCAGCTCGCTGCGCAGGCTATCGATGTTTTGTTCCTGCAGTTTGCCTAATGCGGTGTCCATGTCCACTTCCATCAGGAAGTGCACGCCGCCGCGCAGGTCAAGACCCAGCTTCATCGGCTCGGCATACATCGCCGCCAGCCAGCGCGGGGTAGCAGGAGCAAGGTTTAGCGCCACGACGTATTTGTCACCCAGCAGGTTAACCAGCGCTTCACGCGCTCGCAGCTGAGTGTCGGTGGTGTCGAAGCGCGCAAGAATTGCGCCCTCTTCCAGTGCCACAGACTTCGCGGTGATTTTTTCTTCTTGTAAAGTTTTCTGGACCTGGATCAGCGTTTGCTCACTGGCGGCGACGCCGCGCGCGCCAGTGATTTGAACAGCCGGATCCTCACCATACAGGTTGGGAAGCGCGTAAATCAGGCCGACGATAATCACGACGACCAGCATCACGTACTTCCACAAAGGATAACGGTTTAACACGGCAGTTCCCTTAGGGAAAATGGTAATTACAGCGCCTTCATGGTGCCTTTCGGCAGAACGGCAGCTACGAAGTCACGTTTGATAACCACTTCGGTGGTATCGTTCAGCGCGATAGCGATGTAGCCGTTTTCCGCGACTTTAGTCACGCGACCAACCAGACCGCCGTTAGTCAGGACTTCATCACCTTTGGCGATGGAGTTCATCAGATTCTTGTGCTCTTTAGTACGTTTCTGCTGTGGGCGCAGGATCATGAAGTAAAAAATCAGACCGAACACCACCAGCATCAGAATCAGAGACATTGGGCTGCCCTGCGCCGGCGCGCCGGTTGCTGCTACCGCATCAGAAATAAAAAAGCTCATTGAAATTCCCTCATTATTAAAATTAATCAACGTTCAAAGGAGGAACGGAACGCCCCTGACGTTGGTAAAAATCGGTCACGAAGCTCTCTAATTTACCCTCTTCGATAGCCTTGCGTAAACCAGCCATTAAACGCTGATAGTAGCGCAGGTTATGAATGGTATTGAGGCGCGCGCCCAATATTTCGTTGCAACGATCAAGATGATGCAAGTAAGCACGTGAATAATTGCGACACGTATAGCAATCGCACTCGGCATCCAGCGGCGATGTATCGCTTTTATGCTTCGCGTTGCGGATTTTCACTACGCCATCGGTCACAAACAGATGGCCGTTACGCGCGTTGCGCGTCGGCATAACGCAGTCAAACATATCGATGCCGCGACGTACCCCTTCCACCAGGTCTTCCGGTTTCCCGACGCCCATCAGGTATCGCGGTTTATCTGCCGGGATCTGCGGGCAAACGTGCTCCAGGATACGGTGCATGTCTTCCTTCGGCTCGCCGACAGCCAAACCGCCGACAGCGTAGCCATCAAAGCCAATCTCTACCAGACCTTTCACCGAGATATCTCGTAAATCTTCGTAAACGCTGCCCTGAATGATGCCAAAGAGCGCGTTTTTGTTGCCGAGGCCATCGAAACGGTCACGGCTGCGCTTGGCCCAGCGCAGAGACATTTCCATCGAACGCTTAGCGTAATCCCAGTCTGCCGGGTACGGCGTACATTCGTCGAAGATCATTACGATATCGGAACCGAGATCGTACTGAATCTCCATCGATTTTTCCGGATCGAGGAAAATCGGATCGCCGTTGATCGGATTGCGGAAGTGCACGCCCTGCTCGGTGATCTTACGGATATCGCCAAGACTGAAGACCTGGAAACCGCCGGAATCGGTGAGGATCGGCCCTTTCCACTGCATGAAATCATGCAGATCGCCGTGCAGCTTCATGATTTCCTGGCCCGGGCGCAGCCACAGGTGGAAGGTGTTGCCGAGGATGATTTGCGCGCCGGTGGCTTCAACTTCTTCCGGCGTCATCCCTTTGACGGTGCCGTAGGTACCCACGGGCATAAAGGCTGGCGTTTCAACTACGCCGCGATCAAACACCAAACGGCCGCGACGCGCGCGGCCATCGGTGGTATCAAGTTCAAATTTCATTATTGCTCCTGCGTCAGAAAAACAGTCCGACGTTTAAATACTCGCCACGGAATGATTCCGTGGCTAAAAAATGCGTCAAGGCGTCAGAAAGCCGGCGTGCCGGGCTTTTTAGGGACGCTCAGAAATAGCCTGCGGATTGTACGTGATAAACATCGCGTCCCCGTAGCTAAAAAAGCGATATTTTTGTTCTACCGCAGCCTTATAGGCGTTCATGGTGTGCTGATAGCCAGCGAAAGCGGAGACCAACATAATCAGTGTGGATTCAGGGAGATGGAAGTTAGTCACCAGCGCATCGATGACTTTGTACTGATATCCCGGATAGATAAAGATCTGCGTATCGGCAAAGAACGGCTCAATCAGGCCATTTTTAGCCGCCTGCGCCGCGCTTTCCAGCGAACGCACGGAAGTGGTGCCGACGGCGATGACGCGGTTACCGCGCGCTTTCGCCGCCAGAACCGCATCAACCACATCCTGCGGCACCTCCGCATATTCTGAGTGCATGATGTGCTCTTCGATGCTATCGACGCGCACCGGCTGGAAGGTCCCCGCGCCAACGTGCAGCGTCACAAACGCCATCTCAATGCCTTTCGCGCGCAGTTTTTCCAGCAGCGGGTCGTCAAAATGCAAGCCGGCGGTCGGCGCGGCGACCGCGCCCGGCTTGGTGCCGTAAACTGTCTGGTACAGCTCGCGATCGGCGTCTTCGTCCGGGCGGTCGATATACGGCGGCAGCGGCATATGACCGATGCTGTTCAGGATATCGAGCACCGGGCGCTCATCGTTGAACTCAACTTCAAACAGTGCGCCGTGGCGCGCCAGCATTGTGGCGTTAATGCTTTCGTCATCGCCTAACAGCAGCTCCGCCCCCGGCTTCGGCGCTTTAGAGGCGCGAATATGTGCCAGAATACGTTTATCATCCAGCATTCGCTCGACCAGCACTTCAATCTTGCCGCCGCTGGCTTTACGGCCAAACAGACGCGCCGGGATCACCCGGGTGTTGTTAAAGACCAGCAGATCGCCAGGGTTGAGCTTATCGAGCAGATCGGTGAAAGTACCGTGCGTCAGCGCGCCCGTCGGCCCGTCCAGCGACAGCAAGCGGCAGCTACTGCGCTCCGGCTGCGGATAGTGAGCAATCAGGGATTCAGGTAATTCAAAGGAAAAATCGGTAACGCGCATGACGATGACTCAGACTAAATAAAGAGGCGGGTAGTCTAGTGCCGGGCGGGTCTTCCTGCAACCGTTACCCTATTCAACGCTGGATATAATAGCGGAATACCATGATTAACCAGCAAGAACGGCATGACCGTGTGAAGGATTGAAGTCGATATGAATTTTCTCGCGCATTTACATCTCGCCCATCTTGCGGATAGCTCGCTGCCGGGCAACCTGCTGGCCGATTTTGTCCGTGGTAACCCGCAGGGCGAGTATCCTGCGGATGTGGTTGACGGCATTTATATGCATCGGCGTATAGATGTAATGACCGACAATCTGGCGGAAGTTAAAACGGCGCGCGAATGGTTTCGCCCCGAGACCCGCCGCGTCGCGCCAATTTCCCTCGACGTCATGTGGGATCATTTCCTGTCGCATCACTGGGCGCAGCTGTCGCCGGATCTGCCGCTAAACGAGTTTGTGCGCTACGCCCACGCGCAGGTAGCGCAAATTCTGCCGGATTCGCCGCCGCGCTTTGTTAATCTCAATGAATATATGTGGTCCGAACGCTGGCTGGAACGTTATCAGGATATGGAATTCATTCAGCGCGTCCTGAACGGTATGGCCAGTCGCCGCCCGCGCCTCGATGCGCTGCGTGATTCATGGTACGACCTTGATAACCACTATGGGCAACTGGAGCAGCAATTCTGGCGTTTTTATCCGCGAATGATGGAGCAGGCGAAAAAGAGAACGCTGTAAAACCTTGCGCTTTCTCACAAAACGATTATTCTGAAAGCGCTATTGAATAATTATCAATAGGCAAAATCTATCTCATCGATTGTCAGCGCCGCATTGAGTTCCTGCCCGCCTCTGCCTATACTGGCCCGCGTTGCGTTCCAATTAACCTTAGTAATAACAGGAGAATCATATGGTTCTGGTTACTCGTCAGGCTCCGGACTTTACCGCTGCAGCAGTATTAGGTAACGGCGAAATCGTTGAGAAATTCAACTTCAAACAGCACACCAACGGTAAAGCTACCGTCCTGTTCTTCTGGCCAATGGATTTCACTTTCGTTTGCCCGTCTGAACTGATCGCTTTCGACAAGCGCTACGAAGAATTCCAGAAACGCGGCGTAGAAGTGGTTGGCGTTTCCTTTGACTCCGAGTTCGTTCACAACGCATGGCGTAACACCCCGGTAGACCAGGGCGGTATTGGCCCGGTTAAATACGCGATGGTTGCCGACATCAAACGTGAAATTCAGAAAGCTTACGGCATCGAGCATCCGGACGAAGGCGTTGCGCTGCGCGGTTCCTTCCTGATCGACGCTAACGGTATCGTTCGCCACCAGGTTGTTAACGACCTGCCGCTGGGCCGTAACATCGACGAAATGCTGCGTATGGTTGACGCGCTGCAGTTCCACGAAGAGCACGGTGAAGTTTGCCCGGCTCAGTGGGAAAAAGGAAAAGAAGGTATGGCCGCTTCTCCGGAAGGCGTAGCTAAATACCTGACCGAAAACGTATCCAGCCTGTAATCGGCTAGACGTTTCCATAAAAAGGCTCGCAAATGCGAGCCTTTTTTGTGCCTGTTATATTCGCTGTGAGCCCGGTAAGCGCGGCGCCACCGGGCAAACGTATCAGAACGCGAAGCAAGAACAGCCTAATACGCCCCAGAAAGCCTGCTCATCCGCCACCGGAATCGACGACTTGCGCGCAATATCATGCTGATGTCCATGCACGCCGCAGCTGCCGCAGCACTGGTGCATCTGCACCACCGCGCCAATCTTCGCGGCCGCAGGCGGCGCCGAGCGATAATGCCCAGGCACTTTTACCACCGGCGACCACTCCGGCAATACCGGAATTGGCGGCGGCGCCAGCGGCGAGAAATGGCCGGCCGCGTACACCACCTTGCCATCAACGATGGTCAATACCGACTCAATACCTTTAATTTCCTCTTCCGCAACGCTGAAGTAGTCTTTTGACAGCACTACCAGGTCAGCCAGTTGCCCTTTCTCAATGCGTCCTTTTTTACCCTGCTCGCTGGAGAACCACGCGCTACCGGCGGTCCATAGCTCAAGGGCGACGTCGCGCGGCAAACGGTTGTTATCGTCGTACATCGCCATGCCGCCGACGGTACGTCCGGAAACCAGCCAGTACAGCGCGGTCCACGGGTTATAACTGGCGACGCGGGTCGCATCGGTACCCAAGCCTACCGGTACGTCCAGTTCCAGCATTTTCGCCACCGGCGGCGTATGTTTCACCGCCTCTTTGCCGTAGCGATCGACGAAATACTCGCCCTGGAAAGCCATCCGGTGCTGCACCGCGATACCGCCGCCTAGCGCCTTCACGCGTTCAATATTACGTTCGGTGATGGTCTCGGCGTGATCGAAGAACCAGTGCAGGCCGTTAAACGGAATATCGCGGTTCACCTTCTCGAACACATCCAGCATTCGGCTAATCGACTCATCGTAGGTGGCATGCAGACGGAAAGGCCAGCGGTGTTCCACCAGATGACGCACCACCCGCTCCAGCTCATCTTCCATGCCTTGCGGCAGATCCGGCCGCGGCTGCAGGAAATCTTCAAAATCCGCCGCCGAGAAGACCAGCATTTCACCAGCGCCGTTGGCACGGTAGAAATCGGTGCCCTGCCCCGGCTTCAGCATGTCGGTCCAGCGCTCGAAATCTTCCAGCTCCTGCTTCGGCCGCTGGGTAAAGAGGTTATAGGCGATACGCACGGTCATCTGCTCTTTGGCGTGCAGTTGCTCGATAATTTCGTAATCTTCCGGGTAGTTCTGGAAACCACCGCCGGCATCGATAGCGCTGGTTAATCCTAAACGGTTCAGTTCGCGCATAAACTGGCGCGTGGAGTTAACCTGTAGATCGAGCGGCAGCTTCGGTCCTTTGGCCAGCGTCGCATACAGGATCATGGCATTCGGTTTGGCGATCAGCATCCCGGTCGGGTTGCCGTTGTTATCGCGAACGATCTCGCCGCCCGCCGGATCCGGCGTCTCTTTGGTATAGCCAACGGCTTTCAGCGCCGCGCGGTTAAGCAGCGCGCGATCGTACAGATGCAGCACGAATACCGGCGTGTCAGGCGCCGCTTCATTCAGCTCTTCCAGCGTCGGCATGCGGCGTTCGGCAAACTGGAATTCGCTCCAGCCGCCGACCACCCTCACCCACTGCGGCGACGGCGTGCGATCGGCCTGATCTTTTAGCATACGCAGCGCATCCGCCAGCGATGGCACTCCTTCCCAGCGCAGCTCGAGGTTATAGTTCAGGCCGCCACGAATCAGGTGCAGGTGGGAGTCGTTAAGACCCGGGATCACCGTATGGCCTTTAAGATCGACAATTTGCGTCCCCTCGGCGGCGAACGTCATGATTCGATCGTGGCTTCCGGTCGCGAGAATTTTTCCATCGGCGATGGCCACGGCTTCCGCCAGTGGGTTCGCGCGATCGAGCGTATGAATCTGACCGTGGGTCAGAATCAGTGTGGCAGTTTGCGACATAACGCACTCCTTTAAGCTGGTTGAGCTAGTTTTTTTTCAACCAACCGGCAAACAGACGGGTCACGATAGGCATCCACAACCAGACCACCAACGCGACCACCAGGGCATCGTTAATCAGATGCAGTAACAAGCTTCCCCGTAACTCCGGTAGCGCCATGCCGGTCAGCCATGGTACCAGGTTGGTACTTGGGAAGATGACCAGCAGGGTTATCAGGAACTGTTTCCAGCGCAGCGGCTGGCGAATATTGGCCGCAGGCGGGGTAAACCAGAACGCCGCTTCGGTGCGGATTTCGGTACGATCGCCATCATTGAGAAACGGCGCGATTTCCGCGACTAATTCACGACGGGTTTCCGACTGCGTCCAGGCGTAGAGATGTTCAATGGTGTCGAAGCGAATTATCACGCTCCAGAGATTTTGCCCGGCCGCCGGACGGATCACGTTGGCGCCAAGATGGCCGGGAAACTCCGCCGCAACCGGCATGATTTTGCCCAACCATGCTTCATAGCGCTGGCCGTTTTGTGGATCGAGATGATGACTGATGACCAGCGTCACTGATTTCTGTTGCGCCATTAAGAGTTCCTTGCTTCAGGGGAATGACGGGATTTCTCCCGCCATCAGCCATAAATGACAATACACAAAATCATTCATGCCGCATTGAGGCGGCAAGATTGCCCGCCCTCGAGCGCTGACATCAGCCAGTGACCGGGGCGGACAAGCGAAGCCAACAAAGAGGCAGCTTGCAGGATGAAGTGTTTTAGGCTTTACGTTCCGGCGCGCCGTGCACCATGGTATAAGCATAATCCACGCCCATACCGTAGGCGCCGCTATGTTCACGAACCAGATCCATCACCGCGTCATAAGTCTCTTTACGTGACCAGTCGCGCTGGTACTCCAGCAGGACCTGCTGCCAGGTCACCGGTACCGCGCCGGCTTGCACCATACGGTCGATGGCGCGCTCGTGAGCGTCAACGGAGGTACCGCCGGAGGTATCGGTTACCACGTACACTTCATAACCTTCTTCCAGCGCCATCAGCGCCGGGAAGGTCAGGCACACTTCAGTCCACAGCGCGGAAATAATCAGTTTTTTACGTCCAGTGGCTTTCACCGCATTAACAAAACCGGCGTCTTCCCAGGAGTTCATAGAAGTACGTTCAATCGGTTTCACTTCAGGATGAACCGCCAGCAGTTCTGGCCAGATATAGCCGCTGAAGCTTTTGGTTTCGACAGAGGTATAAATAACCGGAACGTTAAAAATCTTGCCCGCTTTGGCCAACGCGACGGTGTTATTTTTCAGCGTCTGGCGATCGATATTGGCCACACCAAAAGCCATTTGCGGCTGGTGGTCAATAAAAATAAGGGTGGAATTAGACGGATCAATCAGTTCACGAATAGACATAACACATCCTATTAATCAATTAGTTAGGAAGATAATACACTGCCGTTGTGCTGTGCTGATTGTGGCCAATAACGCATGATGAGTATAGTCAGTAATTTCTAACGAGTTATTAAAGAAATCTTTCCGTTTTAATTCACTTGAGTAAAAATAGTGACCGTTTGAATAATTAAAAAAAGACTAATCAAAAAATTAATGGGAACTGTTCTAATTTATTCACTGGAATTGAACATCGGCCTTCGGTAAAACAACGTTATTATTAGACTGGCGGATCGAGACTAATGCGTTTAAACCTTGATGTACTTTTGATTCTTGATGCTCTGGATAGGCATGGCTCGTTCGCGCTGGCGGCGGAGTCGCTATTTAAAACCCCCGCCGCGCTGAGCTATATGATCCAAAAACTGGAAAACGATCTAAACATCAGTCTGCTGGATCGTTCCGGACACCGGGCGAAATTTACCGATACCGGTAAAATGATGCTGGAAAAGGGGCGCCTGCTGCTCAATGCCGCCAACGATCTGGAAAAACAGGCGCAGCTGCTGAGTTCCGGATGGGAGCGGGATCTGGCGATTGCGCTGGACGACTCTTTCCCTTTCCAGGCCCTATTGCCGCTGATTGAAAAGTTTTACGCGCAATATCCGCAAACCCGGCTCAACTTTACCCACCATACCCTGGCGGGCTCATGGGAAGAGCTGACTCACAACGGCGCGGATATTATTCTTGGGGCGATTAACGAACCGCCGACTTCAGCGGAATGGTCGTGGAAAATGCTCGGCGCGATGGACAACGTGTTCGTTGTCGCGCCCGGCCACCCGCTGGCGGCAACGACCCAGCCGCTGACCAACAAACAACTCAGCCTGCATCGCGCGGTGGTTATTAGCGATAGCGCCCGCTACTGTCATCCACTGAACAGCAACCTGCTCGATGAGCAGGAGCAAATCCGGGTAGATGATTTCGCCACCAAAGTCGCGCTCCTGCGCGCCGGTTTGGGATGCGGATTCCTGCCCCGCCACATCGCCCTCCCGTGGCTGGAGAGCGGTGAGTTGCTGGAGAAACCGGTGATTTCGAGCCGTGAGAAAGATATAACCTATATGGCCTGGCGTAGCGGCAATAACGGTCTGGCTCAGCGCTGGTGGCGAGAGGCTATTCTCGAAGACAGCTGTCTGAGCCAGCTCTACCGTTAACGGCTACACCAGACGCTTGCGGAAATCGCGGGCAAACTCAGCACATCATCGTGCATGTCGCCCGCGCCTTCTTTTCGCTGCCACGTTTTCCCCTCCAGCAAAGGCGATGCGTCGATTACCACCTCGCAGGCATGACCACGGTTTATCGCCACCAGCACCCGCTGCTGTTTGTAAACGCGAACAAAGACCACCACGTTATCTTCCGCATAGATGACCTGGCAGCCGCCATAGCGCAGCGCCTGATGCCCCTTACGCAAGGTGGTCATACGCTTATATAACGCCAACAAGTTTTCATCCTGCAGCGCCGGATCCCATGGAAAGGGTTTACGGCAGAAGGGATCGTTGTTGCCATCGACGCCGACTTCGTCACCATAGTAAATACACGGAACGCCCGGCCAACAGAACAGCCAGACCACCGCCAGCGGCAGTCGCGCCACATCCTTACCCAGCAAGGATTTAAAACGCGCGGTATCGTGGCTGTCCAGTTGGTTAAACATCCGCAATTGCTGCTGATGCGACAGCCCGGCGCGATAGTTGTCCATCCACGCCATACAGGTTTGCGCATCGATGTGCTGCGGATCGTAGGAAATATCGGTATTGGCGAGGAAGCCCCACAGCGGGAAGGTAAAACCGCGATAGTTCATCGCCGCGTCTTCGGCATCAGCCTGCAGCCACTGGCGCGCATCGCCAAAATGTTCGCCGAATACAAAAGCCTCCGGCTGCTCCCGCTTCGCCGCCTGGGTGATACCGGCAATATGGCGCAAGTTATTACGCGCGCCGCCATCCTCGCCCAGCATATGCACCACGTCCAGCCGCCAGCCGTCCATACTCCACGGCGCTTTTAACCAGTGGCGCACCACGCTGTCTTCACCCGCATAGATTTCGTTAACCAGGCTCGATGAACGGTAGTCAAGTTTTGGCAGACTGGCGTAACCCAGCCAGTTATGCGCCACCCCGTCCTGGGAAAAATTAAACCACTCACGCCACGGGGAATCCGGCTGATGGCAGGCGCCGTTGCTCGCCTGCTGGTGGCGATCGAACCATGGGTGCGAGTCACCGGTATGGTTAAACACGCCGTCGAGGATCAGGCGCATCCCTTCACGCTGCGTATTGTGGCGCAGTCGCAGCAGCGCGGCATCGCCACCGAACTGCGGATCGACACGGCGATAATCAGCGGTATCGTATTTATGTACGCTGGGCGCGACGAATACCGGATTGAGATACAGCGCGGTCACGCCAAGCTGCTTCAGATAAGGAAGCTTCTCGCTAATACCGTCGAGGTCGCCGCCATAAAAGGTCGAACCGCCCGCCTCGCCGGTTAACGGCTCATCCCACGCTTTTAGCACAATATCCTGACCGGCCGCATGGTGGTAATAAACCTCGTCCTGCCCGGCTTCTCGCGCCTCGCTACGGGCGAAACGATCGGGGAAAATTTGATAAAACACCTGATCGGCGACCCACTGCGGGCCGCTATCCGGCACATCGACCGCAAACTGCTCCAGCCTCGCGGGCGGGAAACGCTGGAATCCCTGCGGCGTAAACCACAACTGACGGTCCGCCCACAGCAGCTTAAAGCTATAGCGGCGGCGCGGCTGGCCGTTCATCAGGTTTATCTCTCCACGCCAGGCGACGACATCGGCGTGTGGGGATTGGCGCAGGCGCTGCATGGGCAACGACAGCTCTTCATTGTCTTCTTCCGCGCGCAGCGTAATTCGCTGCGGCATTGTTTCGCCGCTTAGCCACAATGTGATAACGAGTCGTTCCTGCTGCTCTTTAATAAAAGGAGCAACCGGCAGGTGCCAGGCCTTCAACATCATCATTCCTCTTTTTGCGTAATGGCCACACCTTGCCACAGTGAACAGGCGTATAACTCATCATCAATAGAATAATTGGGGGAGGAGAAAGGAGGAGGATGTGATTTTCCGGGCCGCGGCAAAGCCGGACCCGGAAGAGTGGAGAATTACTGCGCCTGCGCTAACTGGCGATCGCGGCGGGTCTTAATTTTCCAGCCAACCAGCAGCAGCACGATCCACGCAAAGCCGACGTACAGCGAAATGCGGGTATCCGGATGGTAGCCGATAAGCGCGATGATAAAGACCAGGAACAGCAGGCCGACCACGGTGGTGGCCACGCCGCCCGGTACTTTAAACTTCAGCGCTTTCACCTCTTCCGGCGACAGGCGGCGACGGAAAGCGATTTGCGACAGCAGGATCATAATCCACACCCACACCGTGGCGAAGGTCGCCAACGACGCAATCACCAGGAAGACGTTTTCCGGCATGATGTAGTTGAGATAGACCGCAAACAGCAGCGCCACGGTCATCACCAGCACCGTCACCCACGGCGTACCGCGACGCGACGTTTTGGCGAACACTTTCGGCGCGCTCCCCTGCTCGGCCATTCCGTGCAGCATACGGCCAACGCCGAATACGTCGCTGTTAATCGCCGATAGCGAGGCGGTTAACACCACGAAATTCAGGATGCCGGCGGCAAAGGTAATTCCCATATGCTGGAAGGTCAACACGAACGGGCTGCCGTTAGTCCCCACCAGGTTCCAGGGATAGATAGACATAATGACGAACAGCGTCCCCACGTAGAACACCAGGATACGCATCGGCACCGAATTAATCGCCCGCGGAATGGATTTTTCAGGATCCTTCGCTTCACCGGCGGTGATACCGATAATCTCAATCCCGCCGTAGGCGAACATCACCATCTGCAGCGACATCACCATCCCCAGCCAGCCGTTACTGAAGAAGCCGCCGTTACTCCATAAGTTATGAATACCGGTTGGCTGACCGCCGTTGCCGATACCCCAGATGATGATGCCGAAACCGGCAAGGATCATGATGATAATCGTGGCGACTTTAAAGAATGAGAACCAGAACTCCAGTTCGCCGAACACCTTCACGCTCATCAGATTGACGGCGCAGATAATCAGCACCACGCTCAGTACCCATATCCAGTGCGGCACCGCCGGGAACCAGACGCCCATATAGATACCGAAGGCGGTCACGTCGGCAATCGCGACGATCAGGATTTCAAAACAATAGGTCCAGCCGGTGATATAGCCGGCCAGCCCGCCGAGGTTCTCCTGCGCATAACGCGAGAAAGAGCTGGCGGAAGGATTATGCACCGACATTTCGCCCAGCGCGCGCATGATGATATACGCCGCCACGCCGCCGATAATGTATGCCAACAATACGCTCGGCCCCGCCATTTTAATGGCGTCTGCCGAACCATAGAACAGGCCGGTACCAATAGCGGAACCAAGGGCCATAAAGCGAATGTGCCGGGTACTTAGCCCGCGCTTAAGCTTGTTACTACTTTCCATCGTGTTCCATGCCGTTTTTCTCGTTTGTGCTTTGCGGGGGCAAAACGCAAAAGGGAATGACCAAAAAAACAAAAAACCACGGGACCTTAAGTCCCGTGGTTAAACACCTGCGTAAAGCGTCGGTTAGTGGGCTTTTGAGACCACCGGGCTACCCGCTGCGCGATCGATGATCGCGGCCAGCACAGCCATCACCGCGGTTGGCAGCAACCATGCCAGACCTTGCGCTGCCAGCGGCAGGCTCGCGGTCCATTGCGGCAGGATATCTGCGAACGCCGATGCTTTAACACCGTCAATGATACCAAACATCAGGCTGATAAACATTGCCGGCGCGATAACGCGGGAGGAATTATGCCACCAACCGCGGGTAAAGCTTAATACCACCAGTGCGATACACGGCGGATAAATAGCGGTTAACACCGGAATCGAGATCTGAATCAGATGGCTGAGCCCCAGGTTAGAAACCGCCATGGAGAACAGGCCGAGAATAAACACCAGCGAACGATACGACAGCGGCAGATACTGCGCGAAGAACTCAGCGCAGGCGCAGGTCAGGCCAACCGCGGTGACCAGACAGGCGATAAATATCAATGCCGCCAGCAGGAAGCTGCCCGCGCCGCCGAAGGTATGCTGCACGTAGGAGTGCAGAATAGCCGCGCCGTTTGCCGACTGATCGACCAGCGTCGCGCTATCGGAACCCAGGCGGAACAGCGCCAGGTACAGCAGCGTCAGGCCCACGCCGGCCATCAGACCAGCCCAGACGGTGTATCGGGTCAGCAATCGGGCTTCGCTAACGCCACGGGAACGCGCAGCATTAACGATAACGATACCGAAGACCATCGCCCCCAGCGTGTCCATGGTCAGATAACCATTGACGAAACCATTAGAGAACGGCGCGGTACGATAGGCTTCCATCGCGTCGCTAATCGGGCCAGCCGGCCAGATAACCGCGGCCACCGCGAGCACGACCAGGGCGATAATTTTCAGCGGCGCCAGGAAGTTGCCGACGGTATCCAGCAGTTTGCCCGGATAGAGAGAAACCAGAATCACCAGCGCGAAATAGATAACGCTATAAATAAGGAGCGGCAGCGCGCCGTCGCCGGTCAGCGGAGCAATCCCCACTTCAAATGAAACGGTGGCGGTACGCGGGGTCGCGAACAGCGGCCCAACCGCCAGGTAGCACACCACGGCCAGCAAAATGCCCGCAACTTTGCCGATTGGCGAGCTCAGACGCTCAACGCCGCCGCCGACTTTCGCCAGCGCGACTACCGTTAGCACCGGCAAACCCACGGCGGTAATCAGGAAGCCAATGGCTGCGGTCCAGACGTGTTCGCCGGCCTGTAAGCCAACCATCGGAGGGAAGATAATGTTGCCTGCGCCAACGAACAGCGCGAAGGTCATAAAGCCCAGCGCGATGATGTCGCGAGATTTTAACTGATGGGTCATAAATTCATTACTGCCTGTGGATGTGGTGTTGTAAAAAACGGAAAAATACCGTGCCTTCCTTTCGGGATGATACAGCGGCCATTGCCTGTAAACTCAGCGAGATATGCTCTCGAAGCGGCGTGGAAAAGAATTGTTTTTTGAATTACCACGCAAAAGCAGTCTTACCGGGACTGCATAGGGGGCAATTTAAACGCTTATAACGTTTTAAAGCAAGGTGGGATCGTAAAACCAGATGATTATGCTAACTATGATTTTGAACCTGGATTAATTGACCATAACGACGCAAAACGCGTGGCTAATCATGCGAACAATAAATAACCAGGCGTTCGTTTAATACGCAACGAAAAGTTGACTGCAAATGAAAATGACCAGCCGAAGCTGGTCATTGGCAAGGAAAGCTGACAGACGCCGCCTCAGGCGACATTTTTGGCAATTAAACGTTCCGGCAACAGGAAGCTAAAGCGTGTTCCCTTCCCGACCGTACTTTCGATTTCCAGCCGGCTTTCGTGATGGCTAACCGCATGTTTCACAATAGCCAGCCCTAAACCGCTGCCGCCGGTTTGCCGGGAGCGCGCCTTGTCGACGCGGTAGAACCGCTCGGTCAACCGGGGGAGATGTTCAGGCCCGATGCCAGGACCGTTGTCCTCAACGCTAAACAGCGCGCCGTGTGGCGCCCGCTGCCAGCTGACGTGAATCTCAGTTCCCGCTGGAGTATGGTTAACGGCGTTGTACACCAGATTGGAAATCGCGCTGCGCAACTGCTCTTCGTTGCCCATCACCTGGAGCGTTTCGTCGACGCTAAAGTGCAACTGATGCTTACCCTGGCTGAGGGTTTGCGCCTCGCGCTCAACCACCCGCAGCATCATCGGGACGTCGATTTTATCATTCATCGCCAGCACCGGCGCGGCTTCAATACGCGAGAGCGTCAGCAACTGCTTCACCAACCCTTCCATCCGCTGCGTTTGCTCACGCATGGTATGCAGCGCTTTTTCTCGCGTCGGCCCTTCCAGCACCTGCTCCTGCATCATCTCGAGATAACCCTGCAGTACGGTGAGCGGCGTGCGCAGCTCGTGGCTGACGTTGGCGAAAAAGTTACGCCGCGCGCCTTCCAGCTGGTGCATTTGCGTGACATCGCGCGCCACCATCAACCACTGTTTATCGCTATAAGGCATCACGCGAATTTCCAGATGACGGGCGTTATTGAGCACCAAATTAAGGGGCTTGGTGAAATCGCGGTTTTTCAGATAGTTAGCAAACTCTGGGTAGCGCAGCAGGTTGAGGATATTCTGCCCGCTATCGTCCGGCCAGCGTAGATTAAGGATTTGTTGCGCCAGGCCATTACACCAGAAGATGGCGCCCTCTTCGGTGGTCAGCACCACCGCATCGGGTAAGGATTCCGCCCCGCTGCGAAAGCGCTTGATGAGGCTTCCCAGTTCGCGACGACGTTTTTTATTACGCATCTGCATTTGATGCAGACCATACAGCAGCGGTTCCCAACTGCCGCTTCCCGGCGGCGGCGTCATACTGCGATCGACCCACAGCCACCACGACAGACGTAACAAATTCCAGAAATGCCAAATAAGCAATCCGGTCACCGCCGCCAGTAAAAACCACGGCAGATGACCGAAAAACGCCCCGAGGATCAGGGCCGGTATACAACATAAGAAAAGCTCAAGCGCCAGCCTTTTCCATGACAGCCGTTCCAGCACGGGTCACACTCCTGTCAAAATTCAGAAACGGGCGGAGAAACGATATCCCGTGCCGCGAACCGTCTGTACCATCCGGTCATGGCCGCTATGTTCCAGCGCTTTGCGCAGGCGGCGAATATGCACATCCACCGTCCGGTCTTCAACGTAAACGTTGGTTCCCCAAACGTGATTCAGCAGCTGTTCACGGCTGTATACGCGTTCCGGGTGGGTCATAAAGAAGTGTAATAATTTAAACTCGGTCGGCCCCATATCCAGCGGGTTTTCACCGGTCATGACACGATGCGAGGAGGGATCCAGGCTCAGCCCCTGCATCTCAATCACCTCTTCGACCGCCATTGGCGAAATACGCCGCATCACCGCCTTAATTCGCGCCACCAGCTCCTTCGGCGAAAACGGTTTGGTAATGTAATCATCCGCACCGGTTTCCAGACCGCGAACGCGATCTTCTTCTTCGCCGCGCGCCGTCAGCATCACCACCGGAATATCGCGGGTCATCGCTTCGCGCTTAAGCTGTTTAATAAACTGTAGCCCCGATCCGCCCGGCAACATCCAGTCAAGGAGAATCAAATCGGGCCAGGGTTCATTGAGTTGATTCACCGCACTGTCAAAATCTTCCGCCTCGACGGGCTGAAAGCCGTTTTGCTCCAGAACAAAGCAGACCATTTCGCGGATTGGAGCTTCATCTTCAACGACCAGAATTCTTCTCGCCATTATTTACCCTGTGTTTTTTAGCCATCAGTATAGAAGTGCGCGGCCATTATGCGTCAGATTTGTGACAGATTTATGAAAAAATGACCGTCTGATGAATGCGGATTTTGAATGATGACACGCACTTAACGCATCCAGTCTCGCCGTAATATGGCAAAAGGAATACGGGCGGCGGGATCGACGTTATAATGGCCGCCTGGCTTTTATCGCAACGGAATTTTTATGCGCATCCTTCATACCTCCGACTGGCATCTCGGCCAGAACTTCTACAGCAAAAGCCGCGCGGACGAACACGCCGCCTTTCTCGACTGGCTGCTGGCGCGCGCGCAGGAACACGAGGTGGATGCCATTATCGTCGCTGGCGATATTTTTGATACCGGCTCTCCGCCGAGCTACGCCCGCGAACTGTATAACCGTTTTGTCGTTCAACTGCAGCAAACCGGCTGCCAGTTGGTGGTGCTGGCGGGCAACCACGATTCGGTGGCGACGTTAAACGAGTCGCGCGAAATTCTCGCCTTCCTGAAAACCACCGTGGTCGCCAACGCCGGCCACGCGCCCTTTATCTTGCCGCGGCGCGACGGCGCGCCCGGCGCGGTCTTCTGCCCGGTGCCGTTTTTGCGCCCGCGCGAACTGGTGGTCAGCCAGGCTGGCCACTCCAGCGGCGAAAAACAGCAGCAGTTGCTCACCGCCATCAGCGACTACTATCAGCAGCAATATCAGCAGGCCTGCGATCTGCGCGGCGAACGGGCACTGCCGATTATTGCCAGCGGCCACCTCACCACCGTCGGCGCCAGCAAAAGCGACGCGGTCCGTGAAATCTATATCGGCACCCTCGACGCCTTCCCGGCCAATCGCTTCCCGCCCGCCGATTACATCGCACTCGGCCATATTCATCGCGCCCAGCTGGTTGGCGGCTGCGAGCATATTCGCTACAGCGGTTCGCCGCTGCCGCTGAGTTTTGATGAAACCGGAAAAAACAAAAGCGTTAATCTGGTCTCATTCAGCGAGGGCAAGCTCAGTGAAGTCACCCCGCTAACGGTGCCGATCACCCAGCCTCTGGCGGTACTGAAAGGCGATTTCGCCAGCATCACCGAACAGCTTCAGCAGTGGCAGGATAGCGCGCAGCAGCCGCCGGTATGGCTGGATATCGAAATCACCAGCGATGAGTACCTGCACGATATCCAAAGAAAAATTCAGCAGCAGACCGAATCGCTGCCGGTGGAAGTGTTGCTGGTGCGCCGCAGTCGCGCCCAGCGTGAACGCATTCTGGCCGGCGTTCAGCGAGAAACGCTGAGCGAACTACAGGTCGAAGAGGTGTTTGCCCGCCGCCTGGCGCTGGAAACTCTTGATGCTCCACAGCAACAGCGGCTGGAGCAACTGTTTACGGAAACGCTGCATAGCCTGAACGGTGAGGAACGCCTGTGAGAATCCTGAGCCTACGCCTGAAAAACCTTAACTCGCTGAAAGGCGAATGGAAAATCGACTTTACCGCTGAACCGTTCGCCAGCAATGGGTTATTCGCGATTACCGGGCCGACCGGCGCCGGGAAAACCACCCTGTTAGATGCTATCTGTCTCGCGCTGTACCACGAAACGCCGCGCCTGAGCAGCGTATCGCAATCGCAAAACGATCTGATGACCCGCGACACCGCCGAGTGCCTGGCGGAAGTTGAATTTGAGGTCCGGGGCACCGCCTATCGCGCCTTCTGGAGCCAGAACCGCGCCCGCAACCAGCCGGATGGCAATCTACAGGCGCCGCGCGTTGAGCTGGCGCGCTGCGACGACGGGAAAATTCTTGCCGACAAGGTCAAAGACAAACTGGAGCTGACGGCATCAATTACCGGCCTCGACTATGGGCGCTTTACCCGCTCAATGCTGCTTTCGCAGGGGCAATTTGCCGCTTTCCTCAATGCCAAACCGAAAGAGCGCGCCGAACTGCTGGAAGAGCTGACCGGGACTGAAATTTACGGGCAAATTTCCGCGCAGGTCTTTGAAAAACATAAACTCGCCCGCATTGAACTGGAAAAGCTGCAGGCGCAGGCCTCCGGCGTCGTACTGTTAAATGATGAGCAGCAGCAGGCGTTACAGCAAAGTTTGCAAGTACTTACTGCTGAAGAACAGCAGCAGCTTGCCGAACAGACCCGCCAGCAAAATGGCCTACAGTGGCTGCGCCGCCGTCAGGAGCTAAACGCGGAAGCCACCCAGGCTCAGGCTGCTTTACAGCAGGCGCTGCTGGCGCAGGAAGCCGCCGCGCCGCAGCTGGCGGCTCTACAAACCGCGCAGCCGGCAGAGCAACTGCGTCCATTATGGTCGCGGCTGCAGGAACACAGTAGCGCGCTGGCGCAAACTCGCCGTCAGGCTGAGGAAGTAAATACTCGCTTACAGCACAGCCTGCGCCGTCGCGCCGGGATCCGCCTGGCTGCCCAACAACGTCTGGCTCAACTAGAATCCAGCCAGCAATCGTTAAATGAGTGGCTTAAAGCGCACGAGCGATTCCAGCAGTGGAGCACGGCGCTGGCAGGCTGGAAAGCCACCTTCCAGCAGCTTAACCGCGACGCTCAGCAAGAGTTGACGCTACAACAGCGCCTGCAGGATGCCAGCCGTAAGCTCGGCGAAGTGCCGGCCACCGCGCTAACCCTCGATGCGCAGCAGGTCAGCCGCGAGCTGACACAGCATGCCGCCGCCCGCCCGCTGCGCCAGCAGCTCTCAACCCTCCATCGCCAGCTGCAGCCGCTGTTCCTGCGTCTGCGGCAGCTACAGAGCGCGGAAAACGCCTCACAGCAGGAAAAAGAGAAGCTTGAAGCCGCGCTACAACAGCGTCGTCAGGCGTGGAAGGAAAAAAATCAACAGCTCAGCGATGTAAAAGCCATCTGCGAACTGGAAGCGCGTATCGCCGGGCTGGAAGCCGAGCGCGCCCGCCTGCAGCCGGGCGCGCCTTGTCCACTGTGCGGTTCTGAACATCATCCGGCGGTCGCGGAATACCAGGCGCTGGTACCCGGCATCAACCAAACTCGCCGCGACGCGCTGGAGCGTGACGTGCGACAGCTGGCGGAAGAAGGCGCGCAGCTGCGCGGCCAGCTTGAAGCGCTGCTTAAACAACAGCAAAAAGACGCTGACGAGAAAACATCGCTTCTGCAGCAGGAGCAAGCGCTCACCTCTCAATGGCAAGCCACCCTCGCGGAATTAGCGATTACGCTGACGCCGCAGGATGATATTGCTGGCTGGCTGGATAGCCAACAGCAGCATGAACAGCAGCTGTATCAGCATCAACAACGGCTGGCCTGGCAGGCGCAACAGCAGGAGAGCCAGCTGCAGCTGCAGCAGTTACAGCAGGATCTCGAACAGCGCCGTCGCGCGCTGCAGGCGGAGCTGGACGTTTATACCCTGGCGCTGCCGCCTGCCGCGGAGGCTAACGACTGGCTGGCCCAGCGTGAAGCCGAAACCCGCGGCTGGCAGGCGAAACAAAATGAAGCCGCCGCGCTGCAGGAACAGCGCCAGCAGCTAACGCCGCTGCTGGAAACCCTGCCTGAGTCAACGGAAGCCGCGGATCCCGCGCCGCTGGAGGGCTGGCGGCAGGTGCATGATGATTGCCTGGCGCTACAGAGCCAGTGGCAAACGCTGGGCCAGCAAGAAAGCCAGCAGCAGGCACAGGTGAAGGAAAGCGAAAAGCAGTTTACTGCCGCGCTGGCCGCCAGCCCGTTTGCCGACCAAGCGGCCTTTCTTGCCGCTTTGCTTGACGAGGCAACCCGCCAGCGGCTGGAACAACTCAAGCAGACGCTGGAAAAAGAAGTTCAGCAGAACCAAACGCTGGCCCTGCGGGCGCAGACGTCGCTTGAACGCCATCAGCAACAGCCGCCCGCCGATATTGATATTAACCAGCCGCTGGAGCAGCTAGAGAATAGGCTGGAGCAACTGGCACGCCAGTTGCGGGAAAACAGCGCCCGTCAGGGTGAGATCCGCCAGCAGTTGAAGCAAAACAGCGATAACCAACAGCGCCAGCAATCATTACGTCAGCAGATGGAACAAGCCGCGCAGCAGGTCGAAGACTGGGCCTGGCTGAATGCGCTCATCGGTTCAAAAGAAGGCGATAAGTTCCGTAAATTCGCCCAGGGGCTGACGCTGGATAATCTGGTGTGGCTGGCTAACCAGCAGCTCAACCGCCTGCATGGCCGCTATTTGTTGCAACGTAAAGCCAGCGAGGCGCTGGAGCTGGAAGTGGTGGACACCTGGCAGGCCGACGCGGTGCGCGATACCCGCACGCTTTCCGGCGGCGAAAGCTTCCTTGTGAGCCTCGCGCTGGCGCTGGCGCTATCTGACCTGGTGAGCCATAAAACGCGGATTGATTCGCTATTCCTTGATGAAGGATTCGGCACCCTCGATAGCGAAACGCTGGATACCGCGCTGGATGCGCTCGACGCGCTTAACGCCAGCGGCAAAGTGATTGGCGTGATTAGCCACGTCGAGGCGATGAAAGAGCGCATCCCGGTGCAGATTAAAGTGAAGAAGATAAACGGTCTGGGATACAGCCGGTTGGATAAAGCGTTTGCGGTGGAGTGAAGTCTTCCCTCTCCCCACAGGGGAGAGGGAATGAGATCACAGCGGCCACAGCCATGCCGCGCCGCGTACGCCGCTGGAATCGCCGTGCATCGCCTGGCGAATCGGCGTCTCGCATTCTCCACCGAACACCCACTGCTTCACCAGCCCCGGTACCGTTTGATACAGGCGTTCGACATTGCTCATCCCGCCGCCTAACACAATGACATCCGGGTCGAGGATATTCACCACATGCGCCAGCGATTTCGCCAGCCGCTGCTCGTAGCGGCTCAGCGCCAGTTCGGCCTTTTCGTCACCTTCACCCACCAGGCGCATAATCTCGCTGCCGGTTAACGGGTTTCCGCTCAGCCGCTGATAGTCGGTGGCGAAGCCGGTGCCGGAAATAAAGGTTTCAATACACCCCTGCTTGCCGCAGTAACAAGGCACTTGCTGACGATAGCGCAGCTCATCTTCATCCATCCACGGCAGCGGGTTGTGCCCCCATTCGCCGGCTGTACCATTGCCGCCGATATGCGCGCGCCCGTTCAACGCCACCCCCGCGCCGCAGCCGGTACCGATAATTACCGCAAACACGGTTTGCGCACCCGCGGCCGCGCCATCGACCGCCTCCGAAACCGCCAGGCAGTTGGCGTCGTTGGCAAGCCGGACCTCACGATTGAGGCGCAGGCTGAGATCTTTATCGAAGGGTTGTCCGTTCAGCCAGGTCGAGTTGGCGTTTTTCACCACCCCGCTATACGGCGAAATCGAGCCGGGGATGCCCATACCGACGGTGCCGCGCTGCCCGGTCGCCTGCTCGGCCATCTCCACCAGCGAGGCAATCGTCTCGATGGTCTGGCGATAATCCTCCCGCGGGGTTGGCAAGCGGTGGCGAAATAACTGCTGGCCCTGCTCACTCAGGGCGATGACTTCTGTTTTTGTTCCACCTAAATCAATACCAATACGCACAGTCTGCTCCTCACCCCGATTAACAATGCAAGCATAGCGACAATTCGCTATCATGCCCGCCTGATTTAACGACAAAGCCGTGGAAATTATCATGCTGTGGTTCAAAAATTTAATGGTTTACCGTCTGAGCCGCGATATCGAATTGCGCGCTGAAGAGATGGAAAAACAGCTGGCCGAGCTGACATTTACCCCTTGTGGCAGCCAGGATATGGCGAAAACCGGTTGGGTATCGCCGATGGGATCGCACAGCGACGCGCTGACGCATACGGCAAACGGCCAGATCGTTATCTGCGCCCGTAAAGAAGAAAAGATCCTGCCGTCGCCGGTGATCAAACAGGCGCTGGAAGCAAAGATCCTCAAGCTCGAAGCCGATCAGGGCCGCAAGCTGAAGAAAACGGAAAAAGATTCGCTGAAAGATGAAGTTCTACACTCGCTGCTGCCGCGCGCCTTTAGCCGCTTCAGCCAGACGATGATGTGGATCGATACCGTCAACGGCCTGATTATGGTGGACTGCGCTAGCGCGAAGAAAGCGGAAGATACGCTGGCGCTGCTGCGTAAAACGCTGGGCTCGCTGCCTGTAGTGCCGCTGACGCTGGAAAATCCGATCGAGCTGACGCTGACCGAATGGGTGCGCTCCGGTAGCGTGGCTCAGGGCTTCCAGCTGCTTGACGAAGCCGAATTGAAAGCGATGCTGGAAGATGGCGGCGTGATCCGCGCGAAGAAACAGGATCTGGTGAGCGATGAGATCGCCGTACATATCGAAGCGGGTAAAGTGGTCACCAAACTGGCGCTCGACTGGCAGCAGCGTATCCAGTTTGTGATCTGCGACGACGCATCGATTAAACGTCTGAAGTTCTGCGACGAATTACGTGACCAGAATGAAGATATTGACCGCGAAGATTTTGCGCAGCGTTTTGACGCCGACTTTATCTTGATGACCGGCGAACTGGCGGCATTGATTCAAAGCCTGGTTGAAGGACTGGGCGGCGAAGCCCAGCGCTAACGCGCTACCTTCCTGCCGGGCCCGGAAAGTGGACGCGGCAGGAAGGCGCTTAAATTACAGATAACGGCACAGGTAGGAAGTCGGTTCCGCCACCTGCAGGTGGAATTCGCTATTACCCGGCACGTTAAACACTTCGCCTGCCGCGTAAACTTTCCATTCAGTTTCACCCGGCAACAGTACGTTCAGCGCACCGCTGACCACGGTCATCTCTTCCGGCTGGGCGGTGCCAAAGGCGTATTCACCCTCTGCCATCACCCCAACGCTGGCGCGGCCGGTACTGCTGCTGGTGAAGCCGATAGATTTCACTTTCCCTGAAAAATACTCATTGCTTTGAAGCATAAACAAGACCTTATCATCGTTGGTTGAAGCTTCAATATAGGGGGCGCTCCTTGCCCCTGTCACGCAAAATTAATCGATAACGTCGGGTTAAACTAATAGTTCTGCCGCCAGTCGCGAAACCAGCACATTTGACAATAATACCGGGACATCCAGCGCTTTTTGTAATACGTCGCGGTGATGCTGATGATAGCCAAGACAGTCGAGCACCAGTACATCCGCTCCCTGTTCGACTAAACCTCTTCCTGCATCCAGCAGATCGCTGTCGCTGCCGCCCATCGGGTTCGCCAGCGCATAGTAAGGCGTATTTTCTAAAGTGAGCCACTTTTGCCGCTGCAGGGGCAGGACTTCTTCAACGGGTACAATCACTCCCACCTGATGGCCATCGACGATCGAGGCCACCAGCGGCGGAATAATCCGTTCAGGCTCAAGAAGGATAGCGTTGTGCGTCGCAAGGCCGCTCAACTGTTCGGAACTGAGAAGAAGAATGACATCATATTCCTGCCGATCCAGCATCTCGATAACGCAGCGCAGATCGCGCTCCACCTTTTGGCGGGAGACTTCCACCAGTTGGTTGTCATTGAGTAAGGTCAGCAGCCCCTGGTCGCCGGATTCCACGGCATAATCTTCCATAACGTCTTCACGCGTCATTTTACCTAACAGGCTAATATGGGTGATCTGCTCTTCCCTGATATGTTCGGTTAACAGCGGCAAAACTTCCGCCACCGGCGCCACGCCAATGGTCAAAATTGCCATCGTTGCACTCATATCATGTACCTTTTCACTACCACTGCTTCAACACAGGCTTCTCACACACGACATCCGCCCCCCTGGTGAGTAAAAATCAACCGTCGAGAAGCGTAGCAGCTCAGCGCCGCTGCGGAATGTAAAGATTCCAGAAGCTTCAGAGTCGCTCCTGAAAAATCCGTGTGTTAGGTATTCATTAGTACCATTGATGAATTAAAAATGTGAACTGGGCCCGGTATTGCCATCTTCATGACGCAAACCGGGCCGGGGGATTAGGTTTTCTCGGGATCTTCGTAACGCCGTTTGGCGTCTAATGCTTCCTGCTCGGAGGGATGCTCGCTGATCAGCGAATCGGGTGTCGGGTAATCCGCACGCAGCTGATACCAGGTGACCGTCTGACCCGCGGCGCCTTTTTCAACGGCGACAACGCGGGCTTGTCTCGGATAAGGAGGTCTGTTTGGCATTGTTCTTCCTTTTTCGGCTGTCAGAACAATTAAGTATAGGCCCCGCTTTCTTCCCTGACCCAGGTAAAATCCTAACTTACCGTCACATCGCACAGCATGGTCATAATCTGTTCAACCACCGCATCCGGCGTCGCGGTGGCGTCTACGGTATGATGGGCGGTTTCGCGGTACAGGGCTTCCCGTTGCGCCAGCACTTCGCCGACTTCCTCACGGACAGGCTTACCGGTCAGCGTTGGGCGTTGTTCCGCCTGCGGATAAGCTTCCAGCCGCTCAATCAAGGCGTTAACAGAAGCCTGCAGATAAATCACAATGCCGTTTTCACGCATATACAGACGATTGCGTTCAGCAAGAATAATCCCTCCGCCGGTCGCAATCACCGTATCCGGCAACGTAACGGCTTTCAGCGACAGCGTCTCCAGTTCACGAAAGCGCTCCCAGCCCTCTTGTTGCACGATTTCCGCTACCGTGCGTTTCTCATGGGCCTGTAAACGATGATCGGTATCGGAAAACTGGAAATGCAGCGCGCGCGCCAGGGCATGGCCGATCGTCGTTTTACCGCAGCCTCGCGGCCCGATGAGAAAAATTGGTTGTGTCATTACCGAAGACCCCCTGGTTCCGCGTGTCGCGGAGAAATAAAGGCGAAAAGTACGCCATGATACCTGCAAATGTCTGCCACGATAACCGTAAAATAATCGTTACATTTTTTAGGAAACCCTATTTACCACAGAGTTTGAATGGATTCCGCATGTAAACTTATCATTGCATTTAGTGTTATGCCAGCTTTACTTAAAGGCGAAGGATTATTTTTTATCCATCGTTTGCCGTAAACGGTAACACATTTCTGCACAGCTTTACGCTGCAACATATTTACAACACCGGCAGACCGTCGCACTCTGACGGTAAATGACCCGTGTGACAGAGGAATGTATCATGCAATCTGAAGAACAACGCCTTATTGATGGCCTGTTTTCCCGTTTAAAAGAGGCCGAGACGCACAGCGCATCGCGCGACGCCAGCGCCGAGGAGCGGATTGCCCAGCACGTAACCCAACAGCCGGCGGCCCCATATTATATGGCGCAAACTATCCTGATTCAGGAAGCGGCTATCAAACAGCTTAACGACCGCATTCAGGCGCTGGAGGCGCAGGTTAGCCAGCTGCAGGCGGCAAAACCGAGCAGCGGCGGTTTCCTGTCGGGCCTGTTCGGTGGCGGCCAGTCCCGCGGCGCCGATCCGATTCCAGGAGCCGAGCAATATGGCCGCCCGCAGACGAATAACGCTCAACCGCAGTATGCGCCACAGCAAAACTATGCCCCGCAGGCGGCAGGCCGCAGCGGCGGCGGCTTTATGGCGGGCGCACTACAAACCGCGGCCGGGGTGGCAGGCGGCGTGGTGCTGGGCAATATGCTGACCAATATGTTCAGTGGTTCACATCCGCAGGAGATTGTGAACATCATCGATGAACAGCAGCCGCAGCAGCAACAAGATGTCAGCCCGGCGCTGGATAATAACGCCGCCGAGGATCCGTTCCGCCAGCAGGACGACCCTTTCCTGGCGGACAATAATACCTTCGACTCCGATTTCGACGCCGGCTTCGGCAATGACGATGATTTCGGTAGCGATGATGACAGCTGGGTTTAATCCTGCTGGCGTTTAACCGCAAGCAGCCACTTCTCCAGCTCGGCGGCGAATAACTGCCGATCGCGCTGCGATAAACTATCCGGGCCGCCGGTCTGTACGCCGCTGGCCCGCATCGTCTCCATAAAATCACGCATCGTAAGGCGCTCGCGAATAGTCTCCTCACTGTAGCGCTCGCCGCGCGGATTCAACGCCGCACCTCCTTTCGCAAGCACTTCCGCCGCCAGCGGGATGTCAGCGGTGATCACCAAATCGCCCGGTTCACAGAGACGGACAATCTCGTTATCGGCAACATCAAAACCCTGCGCCACCCGTAGCGCGCGGACGTAACGCGACGGCGGAACCCGCAGCGACTGGTTGGCGACCAGCGTCAGCGGCGTCTGCGTGCGTTCGGCGGCGCGGAACAAAATTTCTTTAATGACATTCGGACACGCGTCCGCATCTACCCAAATCGCCATTTCGGCTCCTGTCGTCGGCAAAGGTTGCGACATTGTCGCCTGCTTTTCTCCCCCAGAAAAGCGCCAGGATGATAAGCTAGTGAGATCGTAACGAAAAATGCAGAGGGGAAAGGTAATGGATAAGAAAATTGGCTTTATCGGCTGCGGCAACATGGGTAAAGCCATTCTCGGCGGCCTGATCGCCAGCGGACAAGTGCAACCGGCGCAAATTTGGGTCTATACCCCATCGCCGGACAAAGTTGCCGCCCTGCATGACCAGTACGGTATTAATGCGGCGGAAAGCGCGCAGGAAGTCGCTCAGGTCGCCGATATCGTCTTCGGCGCGGTGAAGCCGGGGATCATGACCAAGGTGTTAAGCGATATCGCTTCCAGTCTGAACAAAGATTCGCTGGTGGTCTCGATAGCCGCAGGCGTCACGCTGGATCAGCTGGCGCGCGCGTTGGGCCACGATCGCAAAATTATTCGCGCCATGCCGAACACCCCGTCGCTGGTGAACGCTGGGATGACCTCCGTGACGCCAAACGCGCTGGTCAGCGCGGAAGAGATCGCCGAGGTGTTAACCATTTTCCGTTGCTTCGGCCAGGCGGAAACCATCGCCGAGCCGATGATTCATCCGGTGGTTGGCGTCAGCGGTTCCGCGCCGGCTTACGTCTTTATGTTTATCGAAGCCATGGCCGATGCCGCCGTTCTCGGCGGTATGCCGCGCGCGCAGGCCTACAAATTCGCCGCGCAGGCGGTCATGGGGTCAGCGAAGATGGTGCTGGAAAGCGGCGAACATCCGGGCGCGCTGAAAGATATGGTCTGCTCGCCAGGCGGCACCACCATTGAAGCGGTTCGCGTACTGGAAGAAAAAGGTTTCCGTTCCGCCGTTATCGAAGCGATGGCGAAGTGTATGGAAAAATCAGAGCAACTGAGCCGTTCCTGATAAGCCTGAAAGAGACTACGGGTGAGGCGCCGCCCCACCCGTCATCTTATTTCTTCAGGCAGGTACTCATAAACTTATTACGATCGTCACCCTTCAACGATTTCGACGCCGCTTCTTTGCTACAAGCGCTCATCTTCTGCTGTTGAGGCGTCAGCGTCTTGCCGGCCGCTGGCGCATCTTTCTTCAGGCAATTGCTCATAAAGGTTTTACGTTCATCACCCTTCAGCGACTTTGACGCCGCTTCAGTATTACATGCGCTCATTTTCTGCTGCTGAGGCGTTAACGTTTTATCTGCGGCACTCACCGCGGCAACAAAGACCAAACCAAAAAGTAGGGTTACCAGAAATGTTATTTTCATCACACCATCCCTCTGTTAGTGGATCTCTGTAAGTCTGGTCGCTATCAGCAAAAAAACCAGCCGGTAACGTAAATTCATTACCGGCCGCGGGTTATTTCAGGCCCAGCGCGTCTTTCATGGTGTAAAACAGATCGGTCTGGTCGGTAAGACCCACCACGTTGCCCGCATGCGGGCCATAGGCGGCAATACGCAGTTGGGTGCCGGTGTGTTCCATCGACTCTTCTTCAGAGTTGCCATAGCTCATCACCATTACCGCGCCATCTTTGGTCGTCAGCGCCTGGGTCAGGCCCGGCGCTTTCGTGTCTGCCGGGATAATCTGGCTGGAGTGGGCGTGATCGGCGGTGACGATCACCAGGGTATTACCCTCTTTTTTGGCAAATTCCAGCGCTTTCTGTACCGCTTCATCGAGGTCGACGGTTTCGCCAATCTGGCCGCAAGGGTTTGCCGCGTGGTCCTGTTTATCGATAGACGCCCCCTCAACCTGCAGGAAGAAACCTTTCTCGTTGCGGCTCAGGAGATCAATCGCTTTTTCGGTCATCTGCGCCAGCGTCGGTACGGAAGCATCGCGTTTCGGGTTTGGCGTACAGGTTACCGGCGGTTTGTCGATATTGCCGTGATAAGAGGCTTTCGGGCCTTCCCACCGCACCGGCATATTGCCGTCGGAGAACAGACCGAGCAGCGGTTTACCCTGATTTGCTTCGCTGATAGCGGCGAGTGAAGCGGCGTCGGTCACAATCTGATAGCCGCGAGCGACCGCCTGCTCATGCAGGGTTTTCCCCTGCCACTCCCCTGCGGTCGCCGTTTCAGCAAAGGTCTTCGCCCCGCCGCCTAAAGAGACATCCGGACGGGCATTCAGCAGTTGTTCGGTGATAGAGCCCTTGCCGCCTTTTTCCAGCGCGTTGCTGGCGCATTTTTCGCTGGTCACGCCAGGGCCATAGCATTTACGCGAGGTCACATGCGCCACCTGCGCCGCCGGCGTCGCATCCTGCAGTTCAGCCGTCGAGACATTGCCGGTGGCAAGACCCGCGGCTTTCGCCAGCTCAAGGATGGTCTGATGATCTTTTTCGTGGATATCAACGCCCAGCGCGCCGTTATAGCTTTTCACGCCGGTGGTCCACGCGGTTGCCGACGCGGCGGAATCCGTCACGTAATCCGGCTTGCCGGTTTTTTTATCCAGAGAATAATGGGTGTATTGGCCCGTCAGCGGCAGGGCATCAATACCTTTAAAGAAACCGCCGGCGCCTTCGGCATAATTTCGTGCGGCGGTAATTTCTGAATCACCCATGCCATCGCCAATGAGCAAAATAATATTTTTCGCCGGCTTATTGATTAACGAAGCGCGCAGCGCTTCGGTCTGATCGCCCGTTAAACGGCGCGCCCCGCCAGGGGTCGTGATATCGCCCTGCGCCGCGCGATTTTCCAGCACCGGCGAAGAAGTTGTTTGTGCATGAATAACCGGGGGAGCCAGCAGCGGTAACAGGGCAATAAAGAGGGCAGATAATTTCACTTTGTCGTCTCCATGTAAAAAATACTTAAAAAACAAAACGAGGGAGACTTTATAAAAGTGGTGTGACAGAAAAATGACAGCATCCTTACTGGTCACATGATTAGTTACGAGGATGCCGGAGCAGCTTTTTTATATATTGCTGCAGAAGCTGGGTGTCACGGTCGTCCACCAGCGGCCCGGGCTTGACCTGCTCCATGGCGGTTTCGATATCCTGAATCAAACGTTGCTGCGCATCCTCAGCCATATGGCGCAGCAACGCGGTGACGACAATTTCCAGCGCCTCAACCTGTACCGTCAGCTCTTTTGCCTCTTCTTCTTTTTGCGCCAGATTGACCAACAGCTCAGCAATGAGATTTTTCATTACGCATTATCCTTAAGCAACATCCATAATGGCCTAGTTATGTCATACATCGGCATATCGATACCAGAATTATTTTCAAATAATAGGGTTATTCCTGCAATAATATTTAGCGAAACGTTTTTATTACCGCCGGACAACAAAGGGAAAGCTCCTATAATTAATAGCTAAAAGATAATTCTATAACCAAATTTAATAGTAAATAATAAAATGGAATATACGTCGCACTATTTAAGGATAACTAAAGGTAATGGTTAATAGCTATATCAGCCGATTAATATAAGGCGCCCTTATGAGCGCCCAATTTTTTATTTAAACGGCCGCGCGGCGGCTACGGCGTAACATAATCGCCAGTTGCCAGATATTAATCAGGACAATCAACGCAGTGGCAATAAACACCCAGCGGAACCCCGCCATTGCCGAGACCGAAGCGCCAATGAGCGGCCCGGCGACATTACCCAGATACATAAATGACTGGTTATAACCGAAAATACGCCCGGTGACGTTATCGCTGCAGTATTTCAAGAGCAGCGTCTGGACCGCCGGTAACATCGCGCCGTCGGCAAAGCCCAGCAGGAAGCGCAATACCCCGAGCTGCAGCGGCGAAGTCACGAACGACATCGCAAAGAACATCACCACTGCGCAACATAACGTCGCAAGCAGAATACGTGACGTCCCGATGCGATCGCCGAGTTTCCCCAGCCGAGGCGCGGAAATCAACGCCGAAATCCCCGGTACGGCGGCAATCATCCCCGCAAGAAACGCGATGTTGTTACTATCCGGCGCCATCGACTTGATAAATAACGCCAGAATCGGCCCGATAGAGCCGTTACACAACTGGATAACCAGGGTGGTGAAAAACAGGCTAATCACCAGCCCCGGATGGGTCAATGAAGCAAAGACCGCTTTACCGCTCAGGCGTTCAGCTTTGCTCATTTGCGGCCGGGCGCCCTCTTTAATCAGAAACAAGGTCACGAGGAAGCTGACCGTCAGTAAAATCGCGGTAATGAAAAATACCGCCCGCAGGCCGACGTGGTCGGCAAGAAAACCGCCAAGCAGCGGGCCACCGATCACACCGCTTATCTGCGCCGTCGAGAGCGTACTTAGCGCCCAACCGCTGCGTTCACGCGGCACCTGCGAGGCCACCAGCGCCATGGCGTTGGGTATATAGCCTGAGGTTAGCCCCATTACCGCACGCAAAATAAAAAGCTGCCAAACGTTGGTCGCAAAAGCCTGTAGCAAAATCGCTATCGCCATGCCAAGGGAGGCGCGCAGCAGCATCAGTTTGCGCCCTTTGCGGTCTGCCAGGCTCCCCCACATCGGCGAGACAATCGCCGACACCAGGAAGGTGACGCTAAAGGTCAAGCCCGACCACATCGACAGCGCTTCATGTGAGGTAACGCCCAACTGAGAGACATACAGCGGTAAGAAGGGCAGAATTTGACTGATGGCGAGTCCGGTGAAAAAACAGCCGAACCAGACAGAAATGAGATTAACCTTCCAGGATTCCATAACTACGCGTATTCATTAGTGTTTCGTTAATTATTACCTAGCTTAGCAATTTCCGTCTCCGCACGTAGCACCAGAGATGCGCATGCCGCGAGTTTGGTGTTTTATCGCCCTGACCGCGGAGTAGACAAACATAATCGAAGATAACCGCATTTTCGTCAGTGCGATGTGCTGAGGCACATCGGCGGATAGCGACGAATGCGCAGCATTTAACCCTCTGCAGCATAGGGTAAAGATTCAGGCAGCCATCTCGCTAAAACACATGCTATGTTATGTGTTTTGATGTAATCAGGATGGAAGTTGAAATGGCTAAAATGAGGGTTGGGATCGTTTTTGGCGGTAAGTCGGCAGAACATGAAGTGTCGCTGCAGTCAGCCAAAAATATCGTCGAAGCAATTGATAAAACGCGCTTTGATGTTGTGCTGATGGGAATCGATAAACAGGGGCTTTGGCATATCAACGATGCCAGCAACTATCTGCTGAACCCGCAGGATCCCGCCCATATCGCGCTGCGCCCATCGGACGTGACGCTGGCGCAAATTCCCGGTCGCGATGCCCATCAGTTGATCAACGCCGATAGCGGCCAGCCGCTGGCGGCCATCGACGTTATCTTCCCGATTGTTCACGGCACCCTTGGCGAAGATGGTTCGCTGCAGGGGATGCTGCGGATGGCGAATTTGCCGTTCGTCGGATCCGATGTGCTGGGCTCCGCCGCCTGCATGGATAAAGACGTTACTAAACGCCTGCTACGCGATGCCGGTCTGTCGATTGCGCCGTTCATCACCCTGACTCGCGCCAACCGCCAGCAGTTCAGCTTTGCCGATGTCAAAGCGAAGCTGGGGTTACCGCTGTTCGTGAAGCCCGCAAACCAGGGTTCTTCCGTCGGCGTCAGCAAAGTGAAGAGCGAAGAAGAGTACCTGCAGGCCGTCGCGTTAGCCTTTGAATTCGACCATAAAGTGGTAGTTGAACAAGGGATTAAGGGCCGTGAAATCGAGTGCGCGGTGCTGGGCAATGATTATCCTCAGGCCAGCACCTGCGGGGAGATCGTTCTCAATAGCGAATTCTATGCCTACGATACCAAGTACATTGATGATAAAGGCGCGCAGGTGGTGGTTCCGGCAGCCATCGCCCCGGAGATCAACGACAAAATCCGCGATATCGCCGTCCGCGCTTACCAAACGCTCGGCTGCAGCGGAATGGCCCGCGTGGACGTCTTCCTGACGGAAGATAACGAGGTGGTGATCAACGAAATCAACACGCTGCCTGGCTTTACCAACATCAGCATGTATCCGAAGCTGTGGCAGGCCAGCGGCCTGGATTACACCAGCCTGATAAGCCGCCTGATCGAGCTGGCGCTGGAACGCCACGCCGCCGACCGCGCGCTGAAAACCTCAATGAACTAAGCCTCTTTCCCGGGTAGCGACATACCGCCTTACCCGGGCTACCGCGGTGCCGTTATTTTGTCGGATGGCGGCTAACGCCTTATCCGACCTACGGTCCGTGCGGCCTGCTGTTAATTTCTTCACCACGCTGGCTGACACTACTGGTGCTCTCAACCCCCGGTGGCGCTGCCGCTTACCGGGGCTACAGCGCTTTGCGATTTGGTAGCCCGGAGAAGGCGCAACGCGCCGCGTCCGGGAAAAAACCTTAAAAAGTTGCAAACCGATAACAGTATCTACGCCGGCATGTGATCTGTAGGCCCGCGCAAGCGTAGCGCCGCCGGGCAATAACCGCGGGTAAAAAGCCACTTTCGCGCCGGATGGCGGCGGCGACTGGCCGCCCTCTGTGCGCTCCCTGCGCCATGAGAGACATAACGCAGAAGAATTATCGGGAGCGCAATGTGCCTGGAAACAGCACAGAACAACCGTTTTTCCAGGTCGAAACGATCGCAAACCGATAATAATAACTACCACGTCTTGCCGGGGATATTACGCCTCTTCTGCCGGACGGCGGCGAATAACAAATCCCGCCAGCCAAAAGCTCACGACCCACGTCGCCAGACCGACGGCATAAGATTGCCACCCCTGCGCGTCAAACCCCAGCAGCCCCACCACGCCATTCAAAATAAAAATTAACCCCAGCGCGAACGCGTAGTAGTGCCAGTCACGGCGGATTTTGTCGGTCAGCTTCATAACGACTCCTGCAGAAAAAAAACATCATCGCATAGCCGCCCGCCGCGCCAACAAGATTGTTCGCACAATGCGAAGCCGCTCTCCCTTTTGTGCAATGCGGGCCCGCCGACAGTTTTGTCAAAACAGGATTATTCCTGGCAGAAATTACCAGCAATCTGATACAGGGAAACGCCCGCCGCTGCCAGAATTCCTGTCTATAGAGCTGGGGGAAAACCAGCGGAACAGGTGTTGCGGAGGTTTATATGGCTGAATTTACGTTTTCAAAGACGCTGATGGGGAGCAACAAAAAGAAGGTATCGGTCACCAGCGGTAACATTGCCTACGCGCTTTTTGTTCTGCTGTGCATCTGGGCCGGCGCGCAAATGTTGAGCATGCTGGTACACGCGCCTGGTGTATTCGAACATCTCATTCAGATTCAGGATACCAACCGCCCGCGTATTGAAATTGGGCTCGGCGTCGGTACCCTGTTCGGTTTAATTCCGTTCCTGTTTGGTAGCCTGCTGGTCGGCGCGCTGGGGCTTATCCTGCGCTGGTACCATAACCGTTAACGACGCGCCATACAGCTGGCGCGGCGATCGTCGACCCGCTTAGCAAACCACGCGGTGGTGAGATTGCGGGTGATTTTCGGGCTTTCCAGTTGGATCCCTGGCAACATCTCGCGCGGAAGTGTTTTCCCGGCCTTTTTCTCGGCGATTTTGAATATTTTCTTATACAAATCGCTCTCTTCAAACGCCAGGCTGTCACCCTTCTTCAGTTGACGATGGATATCGCTATCGCTCATCCCCAACTGCCCGGCTAAACGGCGCACCGCCAGCTCAGTCGTTCCGGGTTCATCGCTGTCATAGCGAATAAGATCGCCATCCAGCGCCAGCTTAACGCCGGTGGCTTTAACCACCGCATTCTGGAAGGCGGCATTACGGCTGGCATACCAACCGGCATTGAAATCAGCAAAGCGGTACAGCGGCACGCTGTAGTTAGCCGGGTAGTTGAGCAGATGATAGGTGCCGAACCACAACCCGCCACGTAGACTGAAAACCTCCTGGCGCACGGTGCCGTCCATTTTCCACGGATAACCATCGGTGTGCTGCTGGGCAAAGGCGATGCTTACCTGCATTGGCCCGCCGGTATGCACCGGGTTGAGAGAGCCGAACAGCTTCTGGCCCATCGGCACCATGCCAATGAAGTCATCAAAAATCGCGCTCAGCTGTTTTTCCGTTTTGACGTTATCCAGGCGATCGCTGTAGCTTTTACCGTTTGGCGAGGTGATTTTCAGCGCGGTATGCACCAGAAATACCGGGATATGCATTTTTTCCGCCCGGCGGTCAATTTCCTGCCAGGCGATTTTATTCAGGCCCGGCACCGCCGGATCGGCCTGATAGTTTGATTCCTGCTGCGCGACCGCCAGCACCGAACAGACGTTTTCTTCCGTCGGCGCCAGCTTCTGGCTGTCAAAGGTTTTGGCAATCGCCTGCGCCCAGGCCTCGCGGTCTTTGACGCTGGCGGGCATTTTTTGCCGCACCACGGCGGCAACATCCACCGGCTTCTCGCCTTCTTTCAACTTAGGCGCCTGCTGGCTGGTACAGGCGCTCAGCACCAACCCGGCCAGCAGCGTAAAAGAGAGTGAAACACCGCGAGAAACCTGCGCCATAAACCTTCCTTGCATTTATTAATTAACGGTTGAAGAGACTTCCTGCAGCCCTTTGTTATCCAGTTCGCGCTCAAAGCTGCGCAGACGTTTATAGATGGACATCAGTTCCACCAGCGTGGTCCACGAACTTATCAGATACTGGAACGAGCCGCGAACCTGGCCGAACACGTTGGTGATCTGGGTCATCAGGCCGAGCGTAATCGTACCGGCGACAATCGACGGAAACAGCAGGAACAAGCCGAAAACGTTATCCACCTGCAGGTAAAGAATACGGGCGATATTGAAATACATATAGTGGAAATAGAGACGGAAGTAGTTGTGGCGCACCGCGTTGAACAGCTCGCGCACGGTCGGCGGCGTGGCGCGGTTGGCGTCATCCTCACCATACACCAGCTCTTTACGATAGGCGGCTTCTACCCGCTGGTTTTTAAATTGCAGGCCCGGCAGCTTGATCCCGACCACCGCCAGCAGCCCGGTTCCCATCAGCGACCACACGATAGCGGCGATCACCAGTCCATACGGTAAATGACCAACGATCGGCAGGTCCGGCACATGCGCCGACAGCGAAACCAGCACCGGCAGGAAGGCGATCAGGGTCATGACCGCATTAATAAAGCTTACGCCCATGTCTTCAAGCGTCGCGGCGAAGCGCATGGTGTCTTCCTGCACACGCTGAGCTGCACCTTCAATATGGCGCAGATGCTGCCAGTGTTCCATATAGTGTTCGTTCATCGCGGTACGCCAGCGGAACACATAGTGGCTGACGAAGAAGTTATTCAGCACGCCAATCACCACCGCAATCAGCGCGATGCCGAGAAAAATGCCAATCTCGTGGTAGAACTGACTGATGCTGACCTTGTGCGGCGTGGCCAGCGCGCTCTGAATCAAATCATAGAACGGCGCATACCAGGCGTTGATCGCCACCCCAACTTCCACCAAAAACCAGGTGACAAAAATAATCAACGAGGTGCCGAGAATCGACCAGTATTGCCAACGATGCGGGCTATAGATAAACCAGAACAGCGCAAAGGCGCCGACGCAGAACAGGTAATACGCGTAGAATACCAGATAGTTGAGCGACCAGAACCGCGCCGCGCTGATGGCGACATCCTGCGATGCGCCGGTTATTCGCAGCAGCCAGTCGCCGCCGCCCGCCTGCCAAAAGATCACCGCCAGCAGCGACCAGATAAAGGCAGAAATAAAAAACGGCCCCGGTTTGGGGAAAAAAGCTTTAAACATCGTACTCTCCTGCTAACTTCTTATCGTTCTGTTTTTGCTGTGTACCACACGTACGCCCGCCGCAACGCGCGGCGGCGAAGTAAAGCGGACCCATGATGAGACCGGATATCAGCGACTTAGTTCGTCTGCCATTCGGCAAGAATTGTTTCTACGGGTTTCACGCGTAAAGGATTATCGGGAAGGGTGAAAGTCCGCCACACCTCGTTATAGTGAGCGATCAGCGTTTTGGCCTCGGCGGCGGCGCGGTTGGCGGTGGTATGGGCATCTTCGGCGATGGTGATGGCGTAGCCGCGGCTGGCGCCGTTTTTGATGGTGGTATCGACGCAATAATCGGTCGCGCAGCCGCAGATAACAAAAGCGTGAGTTCCGACCTCGCGCAGCACCTGTTCAAGTTCGGTTTTATAAAACGCATCGCAGGCCGTTTTGGTGACGTAGCGCGCCCCGGCGGGTTGCGCCAGTTCAGGCAGCAGCGCAAACCCCTCGCTTCCCTCTTCCAGCCCACCCGCTTCAGCGTGCTGAATGAAAATAACGCTATCGGCGGCGTGAATCAGGCGATTGATTTGCGCCACGCAGCGTTCGCGATCGACACGCGGCGTCTCGAATACGCCGTTTTGCATATCCACTACCATCAGAACCCGTTGAGATGCCATCACCACTCTCTTTTATAAGATGAATAAGAGCTTAATCATACGCGTCAGGCGGAAAAGCAGATATCTGAAAGCGGAAAAAAGTCATTTTTACGCACCGTTACGCTTTTCTGTGAATATTGTCGTTATTCCCACTTTGTTCGCTGCGACTTCGTAGTATAAATACAGTGTATATTCCCCTAATAAACGATGGATGCCTCCGTTGAAACGTAGTTTGCTCATTTTTGCTGCGCTGTGCGCGGCGTCGTGGACCTCAGCCCAGGCGGTTCAGCCGAGCGTTGATCCGGTATTTACTTCTGATGTGGTCGACCGCTTCGCCGAACATATTTATTACGGCAGCGGCGCCACCGGCATGGCGATGGTGGTTATCGACGGCAATCAGCGCGTATTCCGCAGCTTCGGCGAAACGCGCCCCGGTAACAATCAGCATCCACAATTGGATTCCGTTATCCGTATCGCCTCTCTGAGTAAGCTGATGACCAGTGAAATGCTGGTGAAACTCCTCGATCAGGGCGTGGTTAAGCTTGACGATCCGTTGAGCAAATACGCGCCGCCTGGCGCACGGGTGCCAACCTACCAGGGCGTACCGATTACGCTGGTCAACCTCGCGACCCACACCAGCGCCTTGCCGCGCGAGCAGCCCGGCGGCGCGGCGCATCGCCCGGTTTTCGTCTGGCCGACCCGCCAGCAGCGCTGGAACTGGCTGTCGACGGCTACGCTTAAAACCACGCCGGGTTCGCAGGCGGCCTATTCCAACCTGGCCTTCGACCTGCTGGCCGATGCGCTATCGACCGCCGCCGGTAAGCCCTACCCGCAGCTGTTTGAAGAACAAATCACCCGTCCGCTCGGTATGAAGGACACCACCTTCACCCCATCGCCGGACCAGTGTCAGCGCCTGATGGTGGCGGAGAAAGGCGCCAGCCCGTGTAATAACACCCTCGCGGCCATCGGCAGCGGTGGCGTGTATTCGACGCCGGGCGATATGATGCGCTGGATGCAGCAGTTCCTCTCTTCAGATTTCTATACCCGCGGCCAGCAGGCCGATCGCATGCAGACGCTGATTTATCAACGTACCCAGCTCACCAGAGTGATCGGCATGGATGTACCGGGTAAAGCCGATGCGCTGGGTCTGGGCTGGGTGTACATGAAGCCGAAAAACGGCCATCCGGGCATTATTCAGAAAACCGGCGGCGGCGGCGGATTTATTACCTATATGGCGATGAACCCCCAGGCAAACGTCGGGGTCTTCGTGGTGGTGACCCGTTCCGCGTTAACCCGTTTCAGCGCCATGAGCGACGGCGTCAACGATCTCGTCAGCGCCTTAAGCGGCGTGCAGCCGAATATGGAAACCGCCAGCCAGTAATCGTTGCGGGATGTTTTGCCACTGATTGTTAAGGATCGTTTTGGCGAAACATCCCGCTGTCGTTTGCGGTACACTACCTTCTTTCATTTCACAAAATCAGGCAAACCATGACAGATTTAATCACTCGCCCACGCCGCCTGCGTCAATCCGCCTCGCTGCGCGCCATGTTTGAAGAGACAACACTGAGTTTGAACGACCTGGTGTTGCCGATCTTTGTTGAAGAAGAAATTGACGATTACAAAGCCATCGAAGCGATGCCTGGCGTCATGCGTATTCCGGAAAAACATCTGGCGCGCGAAATTGAGCGCATCGCCAACGCCGGTATCCGTTCAGTGATGACTTTTGGCATCTCCCATCATACCGACGCGACCGGTAGCGATACCTGGAACGAAAACGGTCTGGTGGCGCGGATGACCCGTATCGCCAAACAGGCGGTGCCGGAAATGATCGTCATGTCCGATACCTGCTTCTGCGAATACACCTCGCACGGCCACTGCGGCGTGCTGTGCGAGCACGGCGTCGATAACGATGCGACCCTGGAAAACCTCGGTAAGCAAGCGGTGGTCGCCGCGGCCGCCGGCGCTGATTTCATCGCGCCATCCGCCGCGATGGACGGTCAGGTGCAGGCGATCCGCCGTTCGCTGGATGCTGCGGGCTTTACCAATACCGCGATTATGTCTTACTCGACCAAATTCGCGTCATCGTTCTACGGCCCGTTCCGTGAAGCCGCCGGTACCGCGCTGAAAGGCGATCGTAAGACCTACCAGATGAGCCCGATGAACCGTCGCGAAGCAATTCGCGAGTCGCTGCTCGATGAAGCCCAGGGCGCGGACTGCCTGATGGTGAAACCGGCTGGCGCCTATCTGGATATCCTGCGTGATATCCGCGAGCGCACCGACCTGCCGCTCGGCGCTTATCAGGTCAGCGGCGAGTACGCGATGATCAAATTTGCCGCGCAGGCTGGCGCAATCGACGAAGAGAAAGTGGTGCTGGAAAGCCTTGGCGCAATTAAACGCGCGGGCGCGGACCTGATCTTCAGCTATTTCGCCCTCGATCTGGCCGAGAAAAAAATCCTGCGTTAAACCCTCCCTCTCCCCGGTGGCGCTGACGCTTACCGGGGCTACCAACCGAATGCCAAATCGTAGCCCGGATAAGGCGTTAGCCGCTATCCGGGAATCAGATTTTGCGTGCCGTTTTCCATCTTCCGTGATGGCTCCTTGGCGAACCTTCTCTTCTCCTTTAACGTCTTAAATCACATTATAAACGCTGCCTACCAGGAGAAGCTGTGGTTGCTTATCGACGTTATTACATCAAGGGGGGAACCTGGTTCTTTACCGTTAATTTGAAAGACCGTAGAAGCAGGCTTCTGACTGAAAGAATTGCATTATTTCGCTACTCCATCTCCGTTGTAAAACAACGTCGCCCTTTTATCATTAATGCCTGGGTGGTATTGCCTGAACATCTCCACTGTATCTGGACACTTCCCAATAATGATGACGATTTTTCTTCACGCTGGCGCGATATCAAAGGCTGCTTTAGCAGAACATTAAAACGACAACATATCTGGCAACCTCGCTTCTGGGAGCATGCCATACGTGATGAAGAAGATTATCGCCGCCATGTTGATTACATATATATCAATCCATTAAAACATGGCTGGGTTACGCAGGTTATAGATTGGCCATTTTCAACCTTTCATCGAGATGTCCAACGCGGGCTATATCCTGCAAACTGGGCTAGCGAAAGCTTTGAGCTTAGCTGCGGCGAACGCCGATAGCCCCTCCCCGGTGGCGCTGACGCTTACCGGGGCTACCAACCAAATGCCAAACCGTAGCCCGGATAAGGTGTTAGCCGCTATCCGGGGATCCTCCCCGGTGGCGCTGACGCTTACCGGGGCTACCAACCAAATGCCAAACCGTAG